>NZ_JAYMZS010000051.1:0-6992 GCF_035828755.1 Amycolatopsis sp. H20-H5
CGCAGAGTTACGGTGGTTATAGCGCCAGGGAAACGCCCGGTCCCATTCCGAACCCGGAAGCTAAGCCTGGTAGCGCCGATGGTACTGCAGTCGAAGGATTGTGGGAGAGTAGGACGCCGCCGAACACCCCTTCCGTAGGGCCCGTTAGGATAGCCAGTTGGCTCCCTAGCGGGCCCTACGTGTTTCTACGATCTTTCATAGTGGCAGGAGGCCAGGTGTCCGAGTTCGGTCGACGTGACTCACAGGATGATGCCGCGTCCAACCGGTCGGGTCGCCGGGACGAAAGTCCCCGCGGAGGCCGGTCTGACGCACCAAGGAGTACCGCCGGCGGGAAGCAGGACCGGGGCGGCCGCGATGGCGGCTACCAGGGTCGGCCCCGCCGGGATGACCAGGGCGCACGCGGTACGGGCGGGTCCGGCGGGAAGCCGCCGTTCCGTGGTGGCGACGCCTCCCGTGAGCGCGATCAGCGAGGCGGGAGCCGGTTCGGCGGGCAGTCCCGCGACTCTTCGTCCCAGCGTCCGCGGTCCGGTGACGACCGTCGTGGCGGCGCGCCCTCGGGTGGCCGCAGTGACGATCGCGGCGGTTACCGGCCTGCCGAGGGTCGCTCCTCGAAGCCGTTCGACAACCGGTTCGAAAACCGTTCGGACAACCGCTCCGGTGGTCGTTCCGACAACCGGTCCGGCGGTGGCGGCTACGACAAGCGCCCGGACAACCGTTCCGGCGGCGGGAGTTACGACAAGCGTCCCGACAACCGTTCCGGCGGCGGGAGTTACGACAAGCGTCCCGACACCCGTTCCGGTGGCGGGAGTTACGACAAGCGTCCGGACACCCGTTCCGGCGGGTTCGTGAACCGTGCCGACCGGCGTGCCGAGGGCAACACCTCCGGTGGACGTCCGAGCGGTCGGTACGAAGGACGTCCCGAGGGCAAGTCCGGCCAAACCGGCCGTAGCTCGGGCGCGCCCCGGACCGGCGGTTATGCCGGGGGCCGTAGTGACGACCGTCGTGGCGGCGGCACCGGTGACGCGGGTCGTGACGACCGCCGTTCCGGTGGCTACACCGGCGATCGCGCCAAGGGCCGTGACGACGACCGGCGCGGCGGTTTTCGCCCGTCCGGCGACCGTCCCGACACCCGCCCGGACCGGCGTTCCGACGACCGGTCTGACAGCCGTCCGGAGAAGCGGTACGACAACCGCTCGGACTCCCGTCCCGCCAGCGGCGGCTATGACAAGCGTCCCGATACCAGGTCCGGTGGGGGCAGCTATGACAAGCGTCCTGATACCCGTTCGGGCGGCGGCAGCTACGACAAGCGTCCTGACTCGCGTTCGGGTGGCGGCAGCTACGACAAGCGTCCTGACTCGCGTTCGGGTGGGGGTAGCTACGACAAGCGTCCGGACACCCGTTCGGGTGGTGGTGGCTACGACAAGCGCCCCGACAACCGGTCCGGCGGGGGCGGTTACGACAAGCGTCCCGACTCCCGTTCCGGTGACAGTAGCTACCAGAAGAGCTACGAGAAGCGGTCCGACAACCGGTCCGCTGGCGGCTATGACAAGCGTCCCGACTCCGGGTCTGACAACAGGTCCGAAAACAGGTCCGAAAACAGGTCCGACAGCAGGCCGGACAGCAAGCCGGACAGCAGGTCGGACACCAGGTCCGACTCGCGGTCGGAGTCCCGGCCCGATCATCGTTCGGGTGACCGGCCGGAGAAGCGGTACGACAAGCGTCCCGAGCGTTCCGATTCGCGGGGCGGTTACGAGCGCAAGGAACGGGCGCCGCATGAGCGTGAGGACCGCAAGGGCTTCCCGCCCCGCGCTCCGCGCGCCGAGGCGCACATCGACGACCAGACGCTGGCCAGGGAGCTTCTCGAAGCCCCTGAGCTGCCCGAAGGCATCGAGTTTTCCGACCTCGACCAGGACGCTCGCACCGAGCTCCGCACCCTGCCCAAGGGGCTCGCGGAGACCGTCGGCAAGCACCTCGTCGCGGCAGGCGGCCTGATCGACACCGATCCCGAGGCCGCGCTCGCCCACGCCAGGTACGCGAAGGCCAAGGCCTCCCGCGTGCCGATCGTGCGGGAGGCGCTCGGCCTGGTGGCCTACCACGCCGGGAACTGGGCCGACGCCCTGTCCGAGCTGCGGGCCGTTCGGCGGATGACCAGGACCGACGACCACATCGCGATCATCGCCGACGCGGAGCGGGCGATCGGGCGTCCCGAGCGTGCGCTCGACCTGGCGAAGGAGGTCGACACCAGCAAGCTGGCGAAGGCCATCCAGATCGAGCTCGCCATCGTCGCCGCCGGTGCCCGCCGGGACCTCGGCCAGCTGGAGGCCGCCGTGGTCTCCCTGCAGGGCCCGGACCTCAAGGAAGGCAAGAAGGACCCGTGGAGCGCGCGGTTGTTCTACGCCTACGCCGACAACCTCGTCGCCGCGGACCGCAAGGACGAAGCCATCCAGTGGTTCATGCACGCGGCCGAGGCCGACGAGAACGACGAGACGGACGCCGCCGAGCGTGCTTCGGAGCTCGCCGATGAGTGATGCACTGCTGGCGGCCTACGACGCGGTCCTGTTCGACCTCGACGGCACGGTCTACAACGGTGTGAAGGTGGTTCCGGGCGCCCCGGAGACGCTGCGGGCGGTCCGGGAGCACGGCACCGCCGTCCGGTTCGTCACCAACAACGCCTCCAAGGCACCCCAGGACGTCGTGGCGCACCTCGTGGAGCTCGGCATGGCCGCCGAGCCCCACGAGGTACACACGAGCGCCCAGGCGGCTGTCGTCCTGCTGCGTGAGCGGCTCGACGCGGGTGCCGAGGTGCTCGTCGTCGGTGCCGAGTCGCTGGCCGACGAGGTCGCTTCCGCCGGTCTCCGTCCCGTCCGTGAGGCGGGCGAGAACGTCGCGGCCGTCGTTCAGGGGCACTCGCCGGACAATGGCTGGAAGCAGCTGGCGGAGGCGTGCCTGGCGATCCGTGCCGGTGCGCTCTGGGTGGCCTGCAACGTCGACGCGACGCTGCCTTCGGAGCGTGGCCTGCTGCCGGGGAACGGGTCGATGGTCGCCGCGCTGCGGACGGCGACCGGCGTCGAACCGCTCGTGGCGGGTAAGCCCGAGCCGCTGCTGTTCACCACGGCCGCGAAGTCGGCGGGCTCCGAACGGCCACTGGTCGTCGGGGACCGGCTCGACACGGACATCGCGGGCGCGGTGGCGGCGGACGTCGACGTGCTGGCCGTGCTGAGCGGGGTCGCCACCCCGGCGACGCTGCTCACGGCCATCCCGGCGGAGCGGCCCAAGTACCTCGCGGCCGATCTGACCGCGTTGACCCAGGCCGCCGACCAGCTCGTGATCGGCCCCCGGGCCGCTTGGCTGGTCGACGTGCTCGACGGTGAGCTCGTCGTCTCCGGCGCCGGGACCCCGGACCCTCTCGACCTGCTTCGCGCGCTGTGCGGGCCCGCCTGGGAGTCCGGAACGAGCAAGGTGCGTGCGGACGGCGAAGCCGCTTACGCCGCGCTGGCCGAGCTCGGCCTGGCCTGAGCCGACAGCGCTGGAGTCACCAGCGGGCGCGCCGCGGGATCGGCTAACTTGGTGTGGTGGATTATCACCCGAACCCCGTCCCGCGGCCGCCCGTCCCAGGTCCGCCCGTGCTGCCTGTCGGCGTCGAGCAGCTCGAGCCGCAGCAGACCGATCCACGGGCCGGTATCGACGAGGCCGTTTCCGGGCTCGACCAGCTCGACGCGGTGCCGCTCTCGGAGCACGTGGAGCGGTTCGACGCCGTCCACACGGAGCTGACCGTCGCGCTGTCCAGCATCGACAAGGTCTGACCGGGTGCCGAGAAGGGCCCGCTTGGACGCGGAGCTGGTACGCCGCGGCCTCGCCCGGTCGCGTGAACAAGCTTCGGCACTGATCACCGAGGGCAAGGTCAGCGTGCGCGGTATGGTCGCGAGCAAACCGGCGACCGGCGTGGAGACCGACGCGCCGATCGTGGTGCGGGACAACGACGACCCCGGCTGGGCTTCGCGCGGGGCGCACAAACTGCTGGGCGCCCTGGCGGCTTTCGGGCCCGCCGGTCTCACCGTCGAGGGTAAGCGCTGTCTGGACGCGGGTGCGTCGACAGGCGGCTTCACCGATGTCCTGCTGCGTAACGGCGCGACCACCGTCGTCGCGGCCGACGTCGGCCGCGGGCTGCTGGACTGGCGCCTGCGCACGGACGAGCGCGTCGTGGTGCTGGACAAGACGAACGTCCGCTCGGTCACCCCCGAGGCACTGGGCGGCCAGGTCGACCTCGTGGTCGGCGACCTCTCCTTCATCTCGCTCAAACTCGTCCTGCCCGCGCTGGTCGCGTGTGCCCGCGAGGGTGCAGACCTGGTGCCGATGGTCAAACCGCAGTTCGAGGTCGGCAAGGACCGGCTCGGCAGCGGCGGGGTCGTCCGGGATCCAGGACTCCGCGCGGAATCGGTGCTCGCAGTGCTCGCCGAGGCCGCCAAACTGGGGCTGAGCCTGCACGGCGTGGTCGCGAGTCCGTTGCCGGGCCCGTCCGGCAACGTCGAATACTTCGTCTGGCTGAAGCGGGAAAATGACGCCGGGCTGGACACCGTGGACGCCGAAGAGCTGGTCCATACCGCCGTCGGAGAGGGTCCGCAGTGAGTGAACGCGAAGTCCTGCTGGTCGTGCACCCGGACCGGGAAACGACCAGGGAGGCCGCCCGTGAGGTGTCCGCCCGGTTCGCCAAGGCCGGGATCCGGCTGCGGGTGCTCGACGAGGACGTCCGCGAGCTGCTGGAGGCCGACGGGGGCGTGGGCGCGGACTGCACCGTGGTCGGCCAGGACGGCGATCCGGCGGCAGGCGCCGAGCTCGTGTTCGTCCTCGGTGGCGACGGCACGCTCCTGCGGGCGGCGGAGCTGGCGAGGCCGGCCAGGGTGCCGGTGCTCGGGGTGAACCTCGGCCGGGTCGGGTTTCTCGCGGAGGCCGATTCCGACGCGCTCTCGGACACCGTGCAGCGCGTGGTCGACGGCGACTACCGCGTCGAAGAGCGGATGACCGTGGACGTCACGGTCAGCGTGGACGGCGTCGAGGTGGCCAGTACCTGGGCGTTGAACGAGGCCAGCGTCGAAAAGAGTTCGCGGGAGCGGGTGCTGGACGCGCTGATCGAGGTCGACGGCAGGCCCGTGTCCTCGTTCGGCTGTGACGGCGTGCTGTGCGCGACCCCGACGGGCTCGACGGCGTACGCGTTCTCCGCGGGCGGGCCCATCATCTGGCCCGAGGTCGAGGCGCTGCTGGTCGTGCCGAGCAACGCGCACGCGATGTTCGCGCGGCCGCTGGTCGTTTCGCGCGACTCCGTGATCACCGTGCACATCGACCCCGACGGCTCGCCCGCGGTGCTGACCTGCGACGGCGCCCGTCATTTCGCGCTGCCGCGGGGCGCGAGCGTGCGTGTGGTGTGCGGCAAGGTGCCGGTCCGGCTCGTGCGGCTCTGGGACGGCCCGTTCACCGACCGGCTGGTCCACAAGTTCTCGCTGCCGGTGAAGAGCTGGCGGCAGCGCCATGCCAGGGGAGGGTCCTCTCCCGCGTGAGATGAACGGACCGTTCATGGCATTTTTTGCCAGGAAAGGTCCGTTCATGGCGGTTGAGTGCGCGCCTTGTCGGACCGTGCCGCTACGGTGGGCGTCGTGCTGGCCGAGATGCGCATCCAGGGCCTCGGAGTGATCGAGGACGCCCTGCTGGAACTGCACCCGGGCTTCACCGTGGTCACTGGTGAGACGGGTGCGGGTAAGACGATGGTCGTGAGCGGGTTGCACCTGCTCTCGGGTGGTCGTGCGGAAGTGTCGAAGGTACGGACGGGAATGCTCAAGGCCTTCGTGGAGGGCCGGTTCGAACTGGGCGGCGCCGAGCAGGCGACCCGGATCGTCACCGACGCCGGAGCCGAGATCGACGAGGACGGCAGTGTGATCGCGCTGCGCGCGGTCGCGGTCGACGGCCGGTCCCGTGCGCACCTGGGTGGCCGGTCGGTGCCGGTCGGGGTGCTCGCGGACCTGTCGGAGCAGCTGATCGCCGTCCACGGGCAGAACGATCAGCTCCGGCTGCTGCGGCCCGCCGAGCAGCGAGCGGTCATCGACCGGTTCGCCGCGGAGTCCGTGGCCGAGCCGCTCGCCGAGTACCGCGCCGTGCGCGAGGAGTGGCAGGCCGTCGTGGCCGAGCTCGCCGAGCGGACAGGCCGGTCGCGTGAGATGGCCCAGCAGGCGGATCTGCTGCGTCACGGCCTCGACGAGATCGACGGGGTGGCCCCGCTGCCGGGTGAGGACACCGAGCTCACCGAGCAGATCAAGCGCCTCGCCGCGGTCGACGAGCTGCGCGCGACGGCGGGCGCCGCGCATGACGTGGTGTCCGGTTCCGCCGACGGCGATCCGGATGTCCCGGGCGCGCTGGGGCTGATCGCCGAGGCCACCCGGCAGATCGCCGGGTCAGAGGACCCGGTGCTGCGCAACCTCAAGCCCCGCCTTGACGAGGCTTCGGTGCTGCTGTCCGACGTCGGCACCGAGCTCGGCGGCTACCTGGAGACCCTGGAGGCCGATCCCGAGCAGCTGCAGAAGTCTCTCGCGCGCCAGGCCGACCTCAAACGGCTCACCCGCAAGTACGCCGCCGACGTCGAGGGCGTGCTCGCCTGGGCAGAGGACGCCCGCCGCCGGATGTCCACGATGGACACTTCGGAGGAGGCCCTCGCGGAGCTGGCTTCCCGGCGTGACGAGCTGGCCGTCCGGCTGGCCGAACACGCGTCGATCGTTTCCTCCGCACGCGCCAAGGCCGCCGCCGAGCTGGCCGAGGAGATCACCGCCGAGATGGCGGGCCTGGCCATGGGACAGGCCCAGATCGAGGTCACCGTCGAGCAGCGCCAGGTCGAGGAGAGCGACTCGCAGGCCTTGAAGGTCGACGGCAGGCTGGTGCACGCGGGCGCGGACGGGGTCGACGAGGTCGAACTCCTGCTGCGCGCGCACAAGGGCGCCCCGCCGCTGCCG
>NZ_JAYMZS010000051.1:7002-60559 GCF_035828755.1 Amycolatopsis sp. H20-H5
TCGCCCACGCCGACACGGTGCAGACGCTGGTGTTCGACGAGGTCGACGCCGGGGTCGGCGGCCGCGCCGCGATCGAGATCGGCAGGCGGCTCTCGCGGCTGGCCCGCAGCCACCAGGTGCTCGTGGTGACCCATCTTTCTCAGGTCGCGGCGTTCGCCGACCAGCATCTGGTGGTGGACAAGGGCACCGCCGACGGCATTATCCGCAGCGGGGTCCGGGTGCTCAAACCGGCCGAGCGGGTGGTCGAGCTCGCGCGGATGTTCGCCGGAATGGAAAGCACCGACACGGGCCGCGCGCACGCGGAAGAACTGCTCGCTTTGGCCGACGCCGACAAGAAGGCCGCGGACGAGGCGAAGCCGGCACGAGGTGCTCGAGGGGGCAAGAAGAAGGTCGCCGAGACCCCTCGTAAGCGGGCCAAATAACGCTCCGGAGTCGGCGACACCGGTTCGGGTGTGGCGTAAGTGGCAGGTTTTCCTTCGGCGTGGCATACGCATCGGCGTCGCCAAATTTGTCACTATCGGTCGCATGAAGCTCACCGGCTTGCTCACGCGAAACCACGAGGCCCTGCCCGGGATCATCGGCGTCGCCAGGGTCGACCGGCGTACTCGTGAGCTGCTGCGACGGCTGAGCCCCGGCGACATCGTGGTGCTCGACCAGCTCGACCTCGACCGCGCCACCGCCGACGCGCTGGTCGCGGCGGAGGTGTCGGGCGTGGTCAACGCCTCGCCTTCGATCTCCGGCCGGTTCCCCAACCTGGGCCCGGAAATCCTGCTGGGCGCTGGGATCCCGCTGGTCGACTCGGTCGGCGGTGAGCTGCTGCGGTCCATCAAGGACGGTACGAAACTGCGCCTGCTCGACGGTGTCGTCTACGTCGGCGAGCGCCAGGTCGCGTCCGGGATCGAGCAGACGAAGGAAAGCGTCGCCGATCAGATGATCGAGGCCAAGGCGGGGATGTCCACCCAGCTCGAGGCCTTCTCGGCGAACACGATCGAGTTCCTGCGCCGTGAGCGCACCCTGATCCTCGACGGTGTCGGCGTGCCCGACATCCGCGTGTCCTTGAAGGACCGGCACGTGCTCGTCGTCGCCGGTGGGAACGGCCACGCCGAAGACCTCAAGAAGCTCAAGAAGTACATCGCCGAGCACCGCCCCGTGCTGATGGGCGTCGACGCCGGTGCCGACACCCTGCGCGTGCAGGGCTACAAACCCGACGTCATCGTCGGCGACCCGCATGGCATCGGCGCGGAGACGCTGCGCAGCGGTGGCGAGGTCGTCGTGCCCGCCCAGCCGGACGGCCACGCGCCCGGTGTCGAACGGATCCAGGACCTCGGCATCGGCGCGGTGACGTTCCCCGCTTCGGGCAATTCCGAGGACCTGGCGCTGCTGCTCGCCGACGCGCACGACGCGAGTCTGGTGGTCACCGTCGGTTTCCAGGCCACGCTGCGGGAATTCCTCGACCACGGCCGGTCCGGGTCCAACCCGTCGACCTTCCTCACCCGGCTCAAGCTGGGCACGAAACTGGTGGACGGCAAGGCCGTCGCCACCCTGCACCGCAGCCGCGTGTCGATCGGGGCCGTCGCGCTGCTCGTACTGGCGGCGATCGTCGTGGTCGTCGCCGCGCTGCTCGTCTCCGACGTGGGGTCGGTCTACCTCGACTGGATCCACTCCACCTGGAACTCGTTCACCGCCTGGGTCAAGGGGCTTTTCACGTGATTTCTCTGCGCTACCACATCATTTCCATCACCGCCTGCTTCCTGGCACTCGCCATCGGGGTCGTCCTCGGCTCGACCGCGCTGAACGGGACGCTGCTGTCGGGGTTGTCGGACCAGAAGAAGGACCTCGGCACCCAGGTGTCCGACCTCGAAGCGCAACGCAATGGGCTCAACGCCCGGCTCGCCGACGCCGACTCGTTCTCCGGCGCGATGGGGCAGAAGATCGTCGCGGGCCAGCTGGACAAGCGGTCGGTGATCTTGGTGACCACAGAGGACGCGAAGCCGTCCGACCGTGACGCGCTCAAGCAGCTGATCGGGCAGGCCGGTGCGACGGTCACCGGTGAGCTGCAGCTGACCGAGGCGTTCTCCGACCCGGCCAAGGCCGACCAGCTCCGGGACGTGGTGACCCGGCTGCAGCCCGCCGGTTCGACGTTCCCGACCGCGGGCGATCCCGGCACGCTGGCCGGGGCTCTGCTCGGCTCGACGCTGCTGCTGAACAAGGACACGGCCAAGCCGCAGTCCACTCCGGTCGAGCTGGCGGCCGCGCTGGGCGGGCTCACCGACGGCGGGTTCGTCAAGCCCAGCCAGAACGTCAAGCCGGGTCAGCTGGCCGTGGTGCTGATGGGCACGCAGTCCACCGGCGACGGCGCGGGCGACCGTGCGTCCACTTTGGCCAGGATGGCCACGCAGCTCGACCGCTCGGGCGCGGGCACCGTGCTCGCCGGTGACCCGGGCTCCGCCGAGGGCACCGGTGCGATCGGCGTCGTGCGCGCCGACACCGCCGCCACCTCGATCCTGTCCACTGTGGACAACGTGGACTCCTCGGCCGGCCGGATCAGCACCATCCTGGCGCTGAAGGAACAGCTCGATGGCGCCTCCGGCCGCTACGGCATCGCGGGCAGCGCGCAGGCGCCCGCTCCCGGGGTTTCCGCGCCCACCGGCAACTGACCCCGCAGCGCGGGATCCTGCCTGGGACCTACACCGACGACGCGCAGATGACCCTGGCCATCGCCGAGGTCCTGCTCTCGGGCGAGCCGTGGACACTGCGGCGCTTGGCCGCCCGGATCGTGCAGGTGTACCACCGGGATCCGCACGACGGTTACGCTCCCCGGTTCCAGCAACTGCTCGGCGACGCCCGGGATGGGGACGAGTTGCTGGAGCGGCTCATCCCGGACAATGACAAGAGCGGCGCCGCCATGCGGGCCGCGCCGGTCGGCCTGCTGCCGTCCGTGGCCGACGTCCTGCACCACACCGGGGTGCAGGCGCGGATCACGCACAACACCCTGGCCTGGGTCGAAGCGGCTCAGGCCGTCGCACTGGCGGTCGCGGCGGTGTCGCGTTCGGCCGAATACGGCCAGGACCTGCCCGACTCGCTCGTGTGTATGGCTTGAGAACGGCCTTTACGGACGGTGTTACCTCAGCGAGCTCGACAAGCGACTCCTGGACTCGGTCTGACGTGACCCGCCCGTGAGCTCGGTCATGACTGAGCTCGCCGGACTTGACTGAAAAATCAGTCAGGATTAGTCTCAGTGGACCACAAGATCGGAAAGCGGGACGTGATGCGACGACGACGGTTCCTGCAATCGAGCCTGGTGACGATGACCGGCCTGCTGATGGCCGCTTGCGACGACTCGGCCTCGTCGCCGGTCGGCGGCACGTCCGCGACCACACCTCCGGACACGAGCCCGAACACCAGTCCGGGCGCGATGCCGGACGAGGGGCAGCCGCACAAGCGGACCTGGATGGCGTTCGGGGCCAGCGAGAAAATCTGGGGTCCGGACCACCTGCCTCGGGTGCGGCAGAACCTGGCCACCATCGCCACCACCATCGCGCGCTTCGAGCCGGTGTCGATGCTGGTGCGGCCCGGCGAGATCGACACGGCTCGGGCGTTGGTCGGCCCGAATGTCGAACTCGTCGCCGCGGACATAGACGATCTGTGGATGCGTGACACCGGCCCGGTGTTCGTCAAGGGCAACGGCAGCCTGGCCGGGGTGGGCTTCAACTTCAACGGCTGGGGCGGCAAACAGGAGCACCGCCGCGACGCCGAGGTCGCCCAGTTCGTCACCGGCCGCGCCGGCGTCCGGGCCGTCCGTACCGAGCTGGTCCTCGAAGGCGGTGGCCTGGAGGTCGACGGCGAGGGCACCGCGATCATCACCGAGTCCTGCGTGCTCAACGACAACCGCAACCGAGGGTGGAAGAAGGCCGACGTCGAGGCTGAACTCCGCCGCTTGCTGGGCATCGAGAAGGTGATCTGGCTGCCCGGTATCGCCGGGCACGACATCACCGACGGCCACACCGACTTCTACGCTCGCTTCGCCGGCCCCGGCGTGGTCGTCGCGGGCCGGGACGACGACCCGGCCTCCTTCGACCACGACGTCACGCGCCGCCATCTCGACCTCCTGCACGCCGCCACCGACGCACACGGCCGCTCGCTGCGGGTCGAAACCCTGGTCGGCCCGGCGGAGCTGCGGGCCAAGGGCGCCGGGGCCGACTTCGCGGCAGGCTACATCAACTTCTACGTCTGCAACGGCGCGGTCATCGCCCCCGAGTTCGGTGATCCCAACACCGATTCGGCCACCAAGGCCACCCTGTCGCGCCTGTTCCCCGGCCGGGAGGTCGTGCAGCTCGAAATCGACGCCATCGCCGCGGGCGGCGGCGGAATCCACTGCACTACCCAGCAGGAGCCGGCCGCCTAGGGCGCCATGCCCGACTCGAGTGAGGTGCCATGCCGGAGCGTCGAACCCAGATCCTGCAAGCCGCGGTCCGCGTCATCGCCCAGGACGGCGTCCGCGGGCTGCGCGTCGAGAAGCTCGCCGCCGAAGCGAGTGTGTCCACCGCGCTCATCTACTACCACTTCAAAGACCGCGCCGGGATCCTGCACGCCGCGCTCGAACACATCAACCACCGCGCCGAGAACTACACCGATGCGGCTTTCGCCGCAGGCAGCGACCCGCTGGCCCAACTCGAACAGCTGCTGCTGCTCGAACTCCAGGACACCGACGAAGTCCGCGAAAACAGCATCGCCTGGGGCGAACTCCGCGCCAGTGCGGTGTTCAACCAGGACCTTCGCGAAGCGCTGCGCGCCACCACCGGTGCGTGGAACGCCGACGTCGAAGCGCTCCTCCGCCAAGCCCAGGCCGTCGGCACCGTGACCGCCGACCTCGACCCCGCCCTCACTGCCGAACACCTCACCGCCCTCGTCGAAGGACTCAGTGAACGCTGGCACAGTGGCTCGATCACCGTCGACCGCGCCCGCCGAGTCCTCACTCGAGCCCTGACCGCCGAGCTGGTCAGCGGTCGTGATGCCGGGGTGGAAAGCGCGTGACGGCAACCCGCGTCGCTGGCTAAAGTCCGCGGATGGGGTTCCGAGGTTTGGTGCGTGACGTGCGGTGGAAAGACCTGCGCTACGACCATCGCGTTACGGCGTCGCGACGTCTGACGGCGTTGCGCCGTTGTGTGCGCGCCTACCACCCCCTGGGTTTCGACGCCACGGTGAGCTTCCTGGAGAAGCAGGCAGGGCGGCTCTCCAGCGAGGACGGGTTGCTGCGGGCGGTCGAGCTGATGGAAACCAGCCACGCGCTCTGGACGGCGGATGTGCGGCGCTACCGCGAAGCGCGGAAGCAAGCGAAGCGTCTTTCCCAGCGCTTTCCGGACGAGATCGACCCGGCCCCGGCTCGCTACTGGTACGGCGCCCGGCGGGAGGGTGCGTTGTACGCGGCGGGGTTCTGGCGCCAGCACCGTTTCGACGACCTGATCCAGCCGGACGACCGGATCGCGACGGACCTGGCGGGCTGCGTGGAAGCCTGCGTCGCGACGGGTGGGCGGCTCACCTCCGAGGAGCAGCAGGTGCTGGGCGCTTGCCTCGGCGAGCTCGAAACCCGTCAAACCGAAGGAGTCTCCCTTCGCGACCGGCACTTGCTGAGGGTCGCTTGGTTCGTCCAGGACGCCGACCGCGGCCGGCCCGATGATGGGCGAGTGCTCGCATGACTTTCGGCGTCTCCGCCGCCAGGACGCGGGATCCGTCGCTGCCCTATGCGCATCGGGTGGTGGCCCTCCGGTATTGCGTGGGCGCTCGACCTGGTCGTGGCCAGCCGCGAACGGTGGCAGGAGGACGCGCGGCAGTACGCGGCGAGGCGGTCGGCGGCGAAGCGGCGCGGGCAGCGCCTCCCGCCTGCCGGTGAGCCCAATCCCGCGTGGCCGCGCTACGGGTACGGCGCGCCGGTGGAGGCAGCGGTGTACGCGGTGAAGCACTGGCGGCGGACCAGGGCGCGGCGTGGTCTGGTGCTGCCGCTCGGCGACCGGGCGGTGGCCGAGCTGGACGGCTGCCTCACGGTGTTCCTCGAAACAGACGGTCGGCTCGACGCCGAGCAGGGGCTGCTGGTCACCACGTGTGCCGACGAGCTGGAGTCCCGGCTGACCTACGAGGCCATTCGCGAGGACGGGACGGCCTACAGTCGCAACCAAAGCCTGCTCGGCATCGCGCGCCTCATCGAGGCGGCCGCGAGAATCCGGTAGGCCACGTACGGCGTTTCGCCAGCGGGCGGGCGTAGGAGCCCGCGCGGCTGGTGGACAGGCCGAGCGCGACCAGGGACTCCGCGAGGCGAACGGCTGCTGCGACGCCGTCGATCACCGGGATGTCCAGCATCGCGGCGATCTTCCGGTCGAGCCCGGTCATCCCGGCGCAGCCGAGCACGAGGACCTCGGCGCCGGCGTCCCTGGCGCGGCGGCCCGCGGTCAGCAGCGCGGACTCGGTGCGGCGCTCGTCGGTCAGTTCGAGCACGCCCAGCCCGGCGCCGACCACGGCCGCGCAGTTCTGCGCCACCCCGGCGGAGTGCAGGCTGTCCTCGATCAGCCCGCAGGTCCGGTCCAAAGTGGTCACCACGCCGTAGCGGCGGCCCAGCAGGCACGCCAGGTGCGCGGCCGCCTCCGTGATGTCGACGACCGGGACGTCGAGCAGTTCGCGCGCGCCCTCCCGGCCGTGTTCGCCGAACCCGGCCATCACCAGCGCGTCGAACGGTTCGTCCAGCCCGTTCAGCAGGTCCAGGACCGCGGCGGCGCTGAGGAAACTGTCCAGCCAGCCTTCCGCGGACTCGGGTCCCCAACTCGGCGTGCGCGCGAGGATTTCGGTGCCGGGGCTCGCGGCGGCCCGTGCGCCCGCTTCGATCTCCTTGGTCATCGCCGCGGTGGTGTTGCAGTTGGTGACGAGGATCCGCATCAGGCCGCCCGCTGCTTCCTGGAAAGGGCCCTCCTGGAAAGGGCGAGGTACAGCAGCGCGGCCGATCCGGTGCCGAGGAACCAGGAGTACGGCGCCGCCGGGGCGAACGCCGGGACCAGCGCGATGACGGCGGCGAGCGCGGCGGTCGGGATGAACGCGCCGAACGCGACCGGGTTGACGCCGCGGTGGTAGTGGTACGGGGATTCGGGCCCGGCGACGAACAGCTTGTCGACGTCGACCTCGCCGCGCCGGATGAGGTAGTAGTCCACGATCATGATGCCGAACAGCGGGCCGAGGAACGCGCCGAGACCGCCGAGGAAGTAGTTGACCACCGTGGGCGAGGAGTACAGCTTCCACGGCAGGACGCACAACGCGGCGACGGCGCTGATCATCCCGCCGATGGTGAAGGTGATCCGCTTCGGCCAGATGTTCGCGAGGTCGTAGGCGGGGGAGACGAAGTTGGCGACGATGTTGACGCCCATCGTGGCGATCGCGAACGTGAGTGCGCCGATGATCAGCACCGGGGTGTTGTGCACGCGGGCGAGCAGTTCGGCCGGGTCCGTGATCGCCTCGCCGAAGACCTGCAGGCTGCCCGCGGTGACGATCACCGACAGCAGCGCGAAGGCCGTCGAGTTGATCGGCAGGCCCCAGAAGTTGCCGCGCCGCACGGTCTTCTGGTCGGGGGCCAGGCGGGAGAAGTCGCAGAAGTTGAGCATCAGCGTGCCGTAGGTGGACAGGATCAGGCCGGTGGCGCCGAACCACTGCCGGAACTGCTCCCCTGTGGACAGTGACTTCGGGTTGCCGGTCAGTGAGATGCTCCAGTGCCCGGCCGCCAGAATCCAGACGGCGAGCGCGATCATCACCACCCAGATCGCCGGTCCGCACCAGTCCTGGAACTTGCGGATCGACTCCATGCCGCGGGTCAGGATCAGTGCCTGTGCCAGCCACAGTGCGATGAAGCACATCCAGCCGAGCGCGTGCAGGCCGAGGAAACCGTGCTGGGTCAAGGGTTTCAGGCCGGGGTCGATGGTCAGCACGAGCAGTGTGATGGCGACCGAGGCCAGGTAGGTCTGGATGCCATACCAGAAGATCGCGATGATCGCCCTGATCAGCGCGGGCAGGTTGGCGCCGAACGTGCCGAAGCTCATCCGCGCGACCACCGGGAACGGCACGCCGGTGCGCTGCCCGATCCGGCCCATCAGGTTCATCCCGAAGTAGATCAGCACGAAGCCGAACAGCAGGGCGGTGAACACCTGCCAGGCCGAGAGCCCGAGTACGAACAGGCCGGCGGCGAAGGTGTAGTTGCCGAGGTTGTGCACGTCGGACATCCACAGCGCGAAGATGTCGTAAACCTTCCAGCGCCGGTCGGTGGCCGGGGCGAGGTCTTCGTTCCAGAGCCGGGGATCAGGCTTCCCGGTGGCTGGCGTACCGGTTTCGGCGAGCGGGGTGGCGGTCATGGATGCCTCCGGTCCACGGGCGGCGACGGCGATTTGGTATCCCAAAAATTGGTATCCCAAATATCGCCCCGAGGTCCGCCCGCGTCAAGGGCCGCGACGATAAACTCGTGTTACGGCCGGTTACGGCCGTGTGTGGCGGAGGGGGTTCGGTGGCCAGTGCGGAGGCTCGGCAGCCGTTGGCGGCGACCCGGCAGCGGGTCCGCGACGAGTTGCGGGAACGGATACTGACCGGGCGCCTGAAGCCGGGGGACAGGCTGGTCGAGCGCGAGCTCGCCGAGGGCCTCGGGGTGTCAAGGGTGCCGGTGCGCGAGGCCATCCGCAGTCTGGAGGCCGAGGGCTTCCTGATGGTCACCTCGCCGCGCCGGGTGATCGTCCGGCAGCTCGCGCACGCGGACGTCGAAGAGCTGTTCGACGTCCGTGAGGCGCTGGAGGGGCTGGCCGCGGGGCTGGCCGCCGAACGCGCGACCAAGCCGGACCTGCGCCGTCTGGAGCGGCTGCTGGCCGACGCCGCGCGCGCGACCGAAGGCGGTGACCCGGCGCGCATCACGACGCTCAACACGCGGTTCCACGACGAGATCGTCGCGATCGCGGGCAACTCGCTGCTGATGACCGTGCTCGGCCCGCTCGAAGGCAGGCTCCGCTGGCTGACCAGCCAGAACGAGCATTTCGGTGAGCTGCTCGACGAGCACCGGCGGCTCTTCGAGGCCATCACCTCCGGCGAGTCCGAGCGCGCGCGGGCCTTCGCCGTCGAGCACGTCCGGGTGAACCGCGAGGTGACGCTGCGGGCCCTTTTCCCGGACGGCAAGACTGAGCCCGCCGCCGGGTAGCCGAACGCGCGATGAACGGACCGTTTATGGCAGCCGGGTCAGGTGTTCAGCATCGAGGTCCACGCGTCGGTGAAGCCGGGGAAGGTCTTGCCGACCGTGCCCGGGTTTTCCACCTCGACGCCCTCGACGCGCAGGCCGAGCACCGCGGCGGCCATCACCAGGCGGTGGTCCTCGTAGGTGTGGAACACGCCGCCGTGCAGCGGGGCCGGGGTGATCCGCAGGCCGTCGGGCGTCTCCTCGACCTGGCCGCCCAGCCCGGAGAGCTCGGTGGCGAGTGCGGTCAGGCGGTCGGTCTCGTGGCCGCGCAGGTGGGCGACGCCGGTGATGACCGAGGGGGCTTCGGCGAAGCAGAGCAGCGCGGCGATCACCGGGGTGAGCTCGCCGACCTCGTGCAGGTCCAGTTCGATGCCGGGGATACTGTCGCCGCCGGTCACGGTCAGGCCCGTCTCGTCGAGCGTGACCTTAGCGCCCAGTGCGGGCAGCAGGCTGCGCAGCCAGTCGCCGGGCTGGGTGGTGGTGCGGGGCCAGCCCGCGATGCGCACGGTGCCACCGGTCGCCGCCGCGGCGATCACGAACGGCGCCGCCGTGGACAGGTCCGGCTCGACGATGTACTCCGGGCAGGACAGCCGGGCGGGCGCGACATGGAACCGGGTGCCCTCGCGCTCGATCGTGGCCCCGTAGCGGCGGAGCATGTCCAGGGTCATCGCGATGTGCGGTTCGCTCGGTGGCGCGTCGCCCACCAGCCGCACCGTCACGCCCTTTTCCGTCGCCGGGGCGACGAGCAGCAGCGCGGAGAGGAACTGGCTCGACGCCGAGGAGTCGAGGTCCACCTGGCCGCCGCGCAGGCCGCCCTCGCCGTGCACGGTGAACGGGGGCGCGCCGCGGCCGTCGTCGTCGATCCGGGCGCCGAGGTCGCGCAGCGCGCCCAGCAGCGGGCCGATGGGACGTCGGCGGATGGCCTCGTCGCCGTCGAACAGCACCGGCGACGAGCCGAGCGCGGCCAGCGCCGGGGTGAACCGGGCGACCGTGCCCGCGTTGCCGAGTTTGACGTTGACCGTGTCCTCGGCGTGCAGTCTGCCGGGGCCGAGGGGGTGGACGAGGAAACCGTCAGTGGTCGACTGCGAGTGCGCGCCGAGCGCCGTCAGCGCGCCGAGCATCAGCCGCGAGTCCCGCGAATCGAGCGGGAGGCGCACACGGGTCGGCGCGGTGGCGAGGGCGGCGAGCACGAAGGCCCGGTTGGTGATCGACTTCGAACCGGGGACGCGGATTTCCGCGTCGAGCGGCTCCGCGGCCACCGGTGCCGTCCAGTTGCCGTCAAGCGTGCTCGGATCTGTCACGGTTGGAGAGCCTAGCCGGTCCGCCGACACGGATGTTTCCACTCCATCGGACGCTTCGGGCGTGGCCACCGAGCGCCACGGCCGCCGTGCGATAGGGTGGAAGCCCGTGGGACTTCAGTCGCGGGCTACCAAGTATGTCTTTGTCACCGGAGGCGTTGCCTCCTCTCTGGGTAAGGGACTCACGGCTTCCAGCCTGGGTCAGCTCCTTACCGCACGTGGGCTCCGGGTCACGATGCAGAAACTGGATCCCTACCTGAATGTGGATCCAGGCACGATGAACCCGTTCCAGCACGGCGAGGTCTTCGTCACCGACGACGGTGCCGAGACCGACCTGGACATCGGGCACTACGAACGCTTCCTCGATCGCGATCTCGACGGCAAGGCCAACGTCACCACCGGCCAGGTCTACTCCGAGGTGATCGCCAAGGAACGCCGTGGCGAGTATCTCGGCGACACCGTGCAGGTCATCCCGCACATCACCGACGAGATCAAGTCGCGGATCATGGCGGCGGCCACGCCCGAGCCGGGCCAGGCGCCGGACGTGGTGATCACCGAGGTCGGCGGGACGGTCGGCGACATCGAGTCGCTGCCCTTCCTCGAGGCGTGCCGCCAGGTGCGCCACGACGTCGGCCGTGATCACTGCTTCTTCCTGCACGTGTCGCTCGTGCCGTACCTCGCCCCCTCTGGCGAGCTCAAGACCAAGCCGACCCAGCACTCCGTCGCGGCGCTGCGCAACATCGGCATCCAGCCGGACGCGCTGGTCTGCCGGGCCGACCGGGAGATTCCCGAGGAGCTCAAGCGCAAGATCGGCCTGATGTGCGACGTCGACAACGAGGCCGTCATCGCCTGCCCGGACGCGCCGTCGATCTACGACATCCCGAAGGTGCTGCACTCCGAGGCGCTTGACGCCTACGTCGTGCGCCGGCTCGGGCTGCCGTTCCGCGACGTCGACTGGACGGTGTGGGGCGACCTGCTCGACCGCGTGCACAATCCGGCCGAGACGGTGCGGGTCGCGCTGGTGGGCAAGTACATCGACCTGCCGGACGCCTATCTGTCGGTGACCGAGGCGTTGCGTGCCGGTGGGTTCGCCCACCGGGCCAAGGTCGAGATCGTCTGGGTCGCCTCGGACACCGCCGAGACCCCGGCAGGCGCCGCCGCCGCGCTGTCCGATGTGGACGGTGTGCTGGTGCCGGGCGGGTTCGGCGTGCGCGGGATCGAGGGCAAGGTGGGCGCCATCGCCTACGCCCGCACCCACGGCATCCCGCTGCTCGGACTCTGTCTCGGCCTGCAGTGCATGGTGATCGACGCCGCCCGCAACCTCGCGGGCATCACCGACGCCAACTCGGCGGAGTTCGACGACGCCACCCCGAACCCGGTCATCTCGACGATGGCCGACCAGCGTGACGTCGTCGCCGGTGAGCGGGACATGGGCGGCACCATGCGGCTCGGCGCGTACCCGGCGAAGCTCAAGGCGGGCTCGCAGGTGGCGAAGGCGTACGGGACCACCGAGGTCTCCGAGCGGCACCGGCACCGCTACGAGGTGAACAACACCTACCGCAAGCGCCTGTCCGACGCCGGGCTGGTCTTCTCGGGCACCTCGCCCGACGACCACCTCGTCGAGTTCGTCGAGCTGCCCGCGGACAAGCACCCGTTCTTCGTGGGCACGCAGGCGCATCCCGAGCTGAAGAGCAGGCCGACCCGGCCGCACCCGCTGTTCATCGCGTTCGTCAGGGCGGTCGTGGACCGCAAGCTGGCCGAGCGGCTCCCGGTGGAGCTGCCGGAGACGCCCGTCGTGGCGGCCCGGTGACCGAGCCGGGAAGTCACGAGTTCACCGTCGCGTCCACCAGGGACGTCCACATCGGACGGGTCGTCGCGTTGCGGATCGACGAGGTGGTGATGCCCGGCGGCGGTACTGCGCTGCGCGAGGTCATCGAGCATCTGGGCGCGGTCGCCATCCTCGCGCTGGACGAAGAGGGTCTCGTGACGCTGATCCACCAGTACCGGCACCCGCTCGGGCACCGGCTGTGGGAACTGCCCGCGGGGCTGATCGATCATCCGGCCGAGGACCCGGTGGAGGCCGCCCGGCGTGAGCTCGTCGAGGAGGCGGGGCTCGGCGCGGCGCGCTGGGAGACCCTCGTCGACGTCGCCGCGTCGCCGGGGTTCACCGACGAGGTCGTCCGGGTGTTCCTGGCCCGTGATCTGTCCGAAGTGGACAGGGAGGTGCTCGGGGACGAGGAAGCCGACCTCGTCGCGCGGAAGTTCCCGCTGGCCGAGGCCGTCCGCATGGCATTGTCGGGCGAGCTGGTGAACGGTGCGACCGTGTCCGGCGTGCTCGCCGCGCAGGCCGTGCTCTCCGGGGTCGCGGCCAGCCGGGCCGCCGACGCCCCGTGGCCGGACCGGCCGACGAGGTTCGCCGCACGTCGCGAAATCGGGTAGGAGCCGAAGGGCTCGTGAGTGGCGGCGGCCGGATCCAGCCGGAGTCGCCACACACGGGCCCTTGGGCGCGGCGAGGCCGTCCAGCGGCCAGTAGCCCTACAGTGTCGGTGTGGCAAGGGCGGGCAGCACCGGCGTGGCCAAGGTGGTCACCGCGTACCTCGATCACCTCGTGGTCGAGCGCGGCACCGCGCGCAACACGCTGGACAGCTACTCCCGCGACCTGCGCCGTTACACCGCGCACCTCGAACACTCCGGGGTGGCGGGTTTCCCCGAGATCACCCCCGCGCATGTCACCTCTTTCGGCGCCGCCCTGCGCGAAGGGGACGAGGAACACCAGCCGCTCGCGGCCTCCTCGGCGGCCCGTGCGCTGGTCGCGGTGCGCGGGCTGCACAAGTTCGCGCACGCCGACGGCATCACCGAGCACGACCCGGCCCGCGAGGTCCGCCCGCCCGCCCCGGCGAAACGGCTGCCCAAGGCGCTGCCGGTGGACGACGTCCTGAAGCTGCTCGGCACCCCGGCGCCGGAAGGCGAGCGCGCGCTGCGCGACCGCGCGCTGCTGGAACTGCTGTACTCGACCGGCGCCCGGATCTCCGAGGCCGTCGGGCTGGACGTCGACGACGTCGACGACGTCGAACGGACCGTGCTGCTCGACGGTAAGGGCGGCAAACAGCGGATCGTGCCGATCGGCAGGCCCGCGGTCGAGGCACTGCACACCTACCTGGTGCGGGCCAGACCCGGGCTCGCCGCCCACGGGCGCGGCACCTCGGCGATGTTCCTCAACGCCCGCGGGAGCAGGCTTTCCCGCCAGAGCGCGTGGCAGGTCCTCAAGGACACGGCCGAGCGCGCCGGGATCAGGGCCACGGTCTCGCCGCACACCCTGCGCCATTCGTTCGCTACGCATCTGCTCGAGGGCGGCGCGGACGTCCGGGTCGTGCAGGAGCTGCTCGGCCACGCTTCCGTCACCACCACCCAGGTCTACACCCTCGTGACCGTCACCACCCTGCGCGAGGTCTACGCCACCGCCCATCCGCGCGCACTGGGCTGACGGAGACCGAGATCGCCGTCGCGGGCCCGGCGAGCCGCTTTGGCGGCGCTCCGTTTCCCCGCATAGGCTGCCGGAGACCCTGCCGAGCAAGGAGACTTCCCGTCATGTCGACACCGAACGAGCCGGCCCGACCGGCCGCGTCCGCCGGTTCGGCCGCGGCGAGCCTCACCAACGCCGTCATCGCCACCCCCGCCGTCCACGACGGCGATGAACCCGGCGAGGCCGAGGTCCCGCGCAGCCGCAAGGCGAAAGCGCGGGCCAAGGCCAAGGAACGGGCGCAGGAGCGGGCCAGGGAACGCGAGCAGAGCGGCATCGGCCCCACCGGCCGTCCGCTGCGCGAGATCCCGGATCCGCCCAAGCTCGAGCGCCACGGCCCGGCCAAGGTCCTCGCGATGTGCAACCAGAAGGGCGGCGTCGGCAAGACGACGTCCACGATCAACCTGGGAGCCGCGCTCGCCGAATGCGACCGGCGGGTGCTGCTCGTCGACTTCGACCCGCAGGGCGCGCTCTCGGTCGGCCTCGGCATCCAGCCGCACGAACTGGACCAGACCGTCTACAACGTGATCATGGAGCGGTCGGTCAGCATCGTCGACGTGCTCCGCAAAACCCGCGTGCCGGGCGTTGACCTGCTGCCGAGCAACATCGACCTGTCCGCCGCGGAGGTCCAGTTAGTCGCTGAGGTAGGACGCGAACACACGTTGTTACGGGTCCTTCGTCCGGTCATCAACGACTACGACTATGTTCTTGTCGACTGCCAGCCCTCGCTCGGCCTGCTGACGGTGAACGCGCTGACCGCTGCGGACGGCGTGATCATCCCACTGGAGTGCGAGTTCTTCAGTCTTCGTGGGGTTGCACTGCTGATCGACACCATCGAGAAGGTGCAGGAGCGGCTCAACCCCAAACTGGACATCACGGGGATTCTCGCCACCATGTTCGATCCGAGAACCCTGCATTCGAAGGAGGTCATGGCTCGCGTGGTGGAGGCATTCGGCGACATCGTGTTCGACACGGTGATCAACCGGACCGTGCGGTTCCCGGAAACCACTGTGGCCGGGGAGCCGATCACGACCTGGGCACCCAAATCCGCCGGCGCGCTGGCTTACCGCGCGCTGGCCCGTGAGGTGATCGCTCGGTGAGCAGGCGAGCATCCCTGCCCGGAGCGTCGGAACTGTTCCGCATCACCTCCAGCCCCGCCCTCGACCTCCCGCCCGCGGTCGCGCAGCCACCCGCCGCACCCACGCGGGGCGGCAGCGGTTCGGGTAACGGGCGAAGCGGGACCGGCCAGGGCAACGGCAATGGCAGTTCCGATGGCAACTCCAATGGCGGTTCCGATGGCAATGGCAACTCCGCACAGCTGAGCCAGAGCGCCGCCGCGCGCCGGGGATCCGGGCGGACCAAGCACGACGCCAAGATCACCGTGTACGTCTCCGGCGACGAGCTGCTCGCGATGGAGCAGACCCGGTTGAACCTGCGCGCCCGGCACGACCTCATCCTCGACCGCGGCCGCCTGGTCCGCGAGGCGGTCGCCGTGCTGCTGGCCGACTTCGACGAGCGTGGCGAGGAATCCGTGCTGGTCCAGCGGCTGCGTGCGGGCGGTGTCGACGCCGAAGGCGACGAGGCCGACGACTGATGGACGAACCGGTATCGGCCGAGCCAGCAGCCGAGCCGCCGGTCGAGCTGATCCCGCGGGAACACGAAACCGTCCACGGCGGGATGGTCCCCGAAGAAGCGGCAGGCTCGTCGAAGTTCAAGGTGCGCCTGGCCAACTTCGAGGGGCCGTTCGACCTGTTGCTGCAGCTCATCTCGCAGCACCGGCTCGACGTCACCGAGGTCGCGCTGCACACGGTCACCGACGATTTCATCGCCTACACCAGGGCGCTGGGCTCGGAGTGGAGCCTCGACGAGACGACCGAGTTCCTGGTCATCGCGGCCACCCTGCTCGACCTCAAGGCGGCGCGGCTGCTGCCCTCGGCCGAGGTGGAGGACGAGGACGAGGACGACCTCGCCCTGCTCGAAGCCCGTGACCTGCTGTTCGCCCGGATCATGCAGTACCGGGCGTACAAGCAGGTGGCGGCGCTGTTCGGCGAGCTGGAGGCGGGGGCGCTGCGGCGGTACCCGCGCTCGGTGGCGCTGGAGGAGCGGTTCATGGGGCTGCTGCCGGACGTGACGCTGGGGGTCGACAAGGGGAAGTTCGCCGAGATCGCGCTCGCGGTGTTCCGGCCCAAGCCACCGCCCATCGTCTCGCTCGATCACCTGCACATGGGCAAGGTTTCGGTGCGCGAGCACGCCGCCGTGCTGCGGCTGCGGCTCGCCGAGCTCGGTGAGGCGACGTTCGCCGAGCTGATCACCGACTGCGAGCACACCGTCGAGGTCGTGGCGCGCTTCCTCGCGCTGCTGGAGCTGTACCGGGAGGCCGCGGTGCAGTTCGAGCAGTTCGAGGCGCTGGCCGAACTGCACGTCCGCTGGATCGGCGGATCGAAGGAAGTGGCTTCCGTGGCGGCCGAGCAGGACCTCGTCGCGGCGGACGAGGAGGAGTACGGGTGAGCGACAGCGAAGAGCCGGTGGACCTGGACGCGCTGGACGTCACGGCCATCGACGTGGACGAGCCGGAGGCAGCGCCCCGGGCAGATGAGCCCGAGGCCACCGAGAGCGAGCCCATGGCCGAGATGGACGCCGAGTCCGAACTGGTCGCCGCGGGCGACCCCGGCGTGCTGCCGGACGTGACCTCCGACGAGCTGCTGGAGGCCTCGCTCGAGGCGTTGCTGCTGGTCGTGGACTCGCCGATCGACGAGCAGGCGCTGGGGGACACGGTCGGTCAGCCCGCCTCCCGGGTCACCGTCGCGCTGCGCACGATGGCCCAGAAATTCACCGATCGGGCGAGCGGAATCGACCTGCGTCGAGTGGGTGAAGGGTGGCGGTTCTACACTAGGGACACCTATGCCCCGTTCGTCGAGAAGCTCCTGCTCGACGGCCAGCGTTCAAAACTGACGCGGGCCGCGCTGGAGAGCCTCGCCGTGATCGCCTACCGGCAGCCGGTGACCAGGGCCAGGGTCGCCGCCGTCCGCGGGGTCAACGTGGACGGCGTGATCAGGACGCTCCTCGCGCGCGGCCTGATCGAGGAGACCGGTACCGACTCCGACACCGGTGGCACGCTTTACGTGACGACCGAGCTGTTCCTGGAGCGACTGGGGCTGTCGTCACTGACCGATCTGCCCCCCATCGCTCCTTTGCTACCCGAAGTGGATTCCATCGATGACATCTGACCCGCACCCCGACGGCGTACGCCTGCAGAAGGTGCTTTCGCAGGCCGGTATCGCCTCCCGGCGCGCCGCCGAGGACCTGATCACGCAGGGCAGGGTCGAGGTCGACGGCAAGATCGTCACCGAGCTCGGCCGCCGGGTCGACCCGGAGGACGCCGTCATCCACGTCGACGGCACCCGCGTCAACCTGCGCGAAGACCTCGTCTACCTGGTGCTGAACAAGCCCAAGGGCGTGCACAGCACGATGAGCGACGACAAGGGCCGCCCCTGTGTCGGCGACTACCTGCGCGGCCGCTGGGAGGAGACCCCCGGCATCGTGCACGTCGGGCGCCTCGACGAGAACACCGAGGGCCTGCTGCTGCTGACCAACGACGGCGACCTCGGCCACCGCCTGATGCACCCCTCGTTCCAGGTCCTCAAGACCTACCTGGCCGAGGTCGAGGGCATGGTCCCGCGCGGACTCGGCAAGCAGCTGCGCGCCGGCATCGAGCTCGACGACGGCCCGGTCAAGGTCGACCAGTTCCGCGTCAAGGACATGCAGGCCGGGCGCACGCTCATCGAGCTGGTCATCCACGAGGGCCGCAAGCACATCGTCCGCCGCCTGATGGCGTCCACCGGGTTCCCGGTGCGGAAGCTCGTGCGCACCGCGCTGGGCGACGTCCAGCTGGGCGCTCAGCGTCCGGGTTCGATCCGGCGGCTCAACCGCGGCGAGGTCGGGTCGCTCTACCGGAACGTCGGTCTTTAAGCTTCTAGTGTCATGAAAGGGTCGTTCAGGGCAATTTTTGCCCTGAACGACCCTTTCATGACACTCAGGGGCCGAGTCCCCACTTTCCGCTCTACTGCCGCTGGTGATCTTGGCCGAAGCTGGAGCCCACGGGAATCGGTGGGAAGGCGGGACCATGCGCTTGAGGGCGTTGGGTGTGCTGGCGGCGGTAGTCGCCGTGGTGGCCGGGCTGGCGCCGGTGGCGGCGAGCGCCGCGGCCGGGGTCAAGGGTAGTGAGCCGGTGTACGACTTCGCTTCCGCGGTGCGGGAGACGGTCTGGGTCGACATCGGCCGCGATGGTGACGGGGACGGGAAATCCGACCGGGTCGCCGCCGACATCGTGCGGCCGAAGGAAGCCGCGGACCAGGGCATCAAGGTTCCGGTCATCATGGACGCCAGCCCGTACTACTCGTGCTGCGGACGCGGCAACGAGAGCGAGCTGAAGACCTACGACGGGTCCGGGCGGCCGGTGGGCTTCCCGCTGTTCTACGACAACTACTTCGTGCCGCGTGGGTACGCCGTCGTGCTCGTCGATCTGGCCGGGACCAACAAGTCCCGCGGCTGCGCCGACATCGGCGGGCCGTCGGACGTCGGTTCGGCAAAGAGCGTCGTCGACTGGCTCAACGGCCGCGCGCGGGGGTACTCGCAGGCCAGCGGCGGCAGCGTGGTGAGCGCGGGGTGGACGAGCGGGAACGTCGGCATGATCGGCAAGTCCTACGACGGCACGATCGCCAACGGCGTCGCCTCGACCGGGGTCGACGGGCTCAAGACCATCGTGCCGATCTCGGCGATCTCGAGCTGGTACGACTACTACCGCTCCGACGGCGCGGTCGGCAACGCGGGCGGTCCCGCCGGGCTCGCGCAGACCGTCGAGTCGAACAACCTCGGCCAGGACTGCTCGGCGGCGAACCGCACGCTGACCCAGGGCGTGCCCGCGAACGGCGACTACTCGCCGACCTGGGCCGACCGCGACTACGTGGCCAAGGCGCAGAACGTGAAGGCCAGCGTGTTCGCCTCGCACGGCGTGAACGATCTCAACGTCAAGACGATCAACTTCGGCCAGTGGTGGACCGCGCTCGCGTCGACCGGCGTCGACCGCAAGCTCTGGCTGTCCCAGACCGGCCACGTCGACCCGTTCGACTATCGGCGCGCCGAGTGGGTCGACGCGCTGCACCAATGGTTCGACCACTACCTGCTGGGCATCGACAACGGCGTCGAGAAGACCGCCCGCGTCAGCGTGGAGCGTCAGCCGGACGTCTGGGCCGACCAGACCGCGTGGCCCGCCGCGGGCAGCACGCCGACCCCGATGCGGCCGCGCGCCGGTTCGGTGGCGGGCGTCGGCACGTTGAGCTCGGGGGCGGCGGTGGCGGGCAAGGTCTCGTTCACCGACAACCCGCGCCAGAGTGAGACGACCTGGGCCGCACAGCCGACGCAGTCCTCGTCGTCCCGGGTGCTCTACACGACCGGCCCGCTGGCGCAGGATCTCCACCTGTCCGGCACCGGCACGGTGACCGTGAACGCGACGCCGAGCACCTCGTCCGCGCGGGTCTCGGCGGTGCTCGTGGACTACGGCCAGCAGACCATCCGCAACTACGGCGGCTCCGGTGAAGGCATCAAGACCGGCACCACCGAGACCTGCTGGGGAGCGAGCACCACCGGCGACGACGCCTGCTACAAGGTCACGAGTGCGGACACTGCGAACGTCGGGCTGCACATCTTCAGCCGCGGCTGGGCCGATCTGGCGAACTACAAGTCGCTGAGCCAGGAGTCCACGCTGACGCCGGGGCAGGCGTACACGATGACCTTCCGGCTGGCGAGCACCGACAAGATCGTGCCGAAGGGCCACCAGCTGGCGCTGATCATCGGCGGGACCGACGCGGGTTTCGTCGGGGCTCCGGCCCAGTCGCCGAAGATCACACTGGACCTGGCGAAGACCTTCGCCACCCTGCCGGTCGACGGCCCGGCGCCGTCGTTCACTGCGGCGGGCTCCCTGCCCGGCGCGCCGTTCCAGCTGACGCCGTCCACGATGGCCGGTCTCGACCGCGGCTGACGCTTCCCCCGGCGCGGACGATTTGCGGGCGTGAAACGTATCAAAGGCGGCACCGCCGGGCGGCCGCCGTCCATGGCCCTGCATCGCCGTGCGGCTCGTGGCGCCGCAACGGCTGGGTGGAGCGGATCAGCTCACGCGGGTCGCCACTGAGCGCCCCGGCGGCCCTGGCTTGCACGAGGATGTTGCCCAGTGCGGCGGCCTCGACCGGACCGGCGACGACCGGCAGTCCGCACGCGTCCGCGGTCAGCCGACAGAGCAGCTCGTTGCGGGCCCCGCCGCCGACGACGTGCACCACGTCCGCGTGCCGTCCCGACAGCCGCAGCGCGTCGGAGACGGCGTCACGGGTGGCCAGCGCGAGGCTGTCGAGCACACAGCGGGTGATCTCGGCGCGGGTGCGGGGTTCGGGCTGCCCGGTTTCGCGGCAGGCGGCCGCGATCTCCGACGGCATGTCCGCGGGAGCGAGGAACCGGCCGTCGGTGGCGTCCACGACACTGCGCAGGCCGGGGAAGTGCTCCGCGGCGGACAGCAGCGATGGCAGGTCCGTGTCGCCCCACCGCCGCTGGCACTCCTGCAGCAGCCAGAGGCCCATCACGTTGCGCAGGAAGCGGATCCGCCCGTCCACCCCGCGTTCGTTGGTGAAGTTGGCCTGGCCGGCCTCGGCGGTGAGCACCGGTTCGGGCAGTTCGAGCCCGGCCAATGACCACGTGCCGGAGGAGACGTACGCGAAGTGCTCGTCCCTGGCGGGCACGGCCGCGACGGCGGAGGCCGTGTCGTGGGAGCCGACGGTGAACACCGGGACGTCGTGGTGCAGTCCGATCTCGTCGAGCACCGCGGGCAGCAGCCTGCCCGCGGGTTCGCCGGGGTCGCGCAGATGCGGGAACAGCCCGGCGGACAGGTCACCCGCCGAAAGCGCTGCCGCGGACCAGTCCCCGGTGCGCGGGTCGAGCAGGCCCGTGGTGGACGCGTTGGTGCGTTCGGTGCCCAGCCGGCCGGTGAGCCAGTACGTGATCAGGTCGGGGACCAGCACGGCCTGTGCCGCCCGGCCCAGATCGGGATCCGCCGCGAGCTGGAACAGTGTGTTGAACGGCTGGAACTGGGTGCCGGTGGCCGCGTAGAGCTGCTCGGCGGTGGTCTTCGCGAGAACCCGCTCGACGCCGCGTGCGGTCCGCTGGTCGCGGTAGTGCACGGGATTGCCCAGCAACGACCCGTGCTCGCCGAGCAGGCCGTAGTCCACGGCCCAGGAGTCGACGCCGACGCCGTCGAGCCGCCCGTGCACGGCGGCCGCGGCCCGCAGGCCGTCCAGCACTCCCCGGTACAGGCCCAGGATGTCCCAGTACAGCGTGCCGTTCACCAGGACGGGCCGGTTGGGGAACCGGTACGCCTCGGTGAGTTTCAGCGTTCCCTCGCCGACCTCGCCCAGCATCACCCGCCCGCTCGACGCCCCGAGGTCGACCGCGGCGAACAGCTTCATCGCAGGAACGCCGCGGCGACCCCGGCGTCGACCGGCACGTGTAATCCGGTGGTGTGGCTCAGTTCCCCGCCGGTCAGCACGAACACGGCGTTGGCTACGTGTTCGGGCAGCACCTCGCGTTTGAGCAGGGAGCGCTGGGCGTAGAACACCCCGAGTTCCTCCTCCTCGACGCCGTACACGGCCGCCCGCTGCGCGCCCCAGCCGCCCGCGAAAATGCCGGAGCCGCGCACCACGCCGTCGGGATTGACACCGTTGACGCGGATGCCGTGCGTGCCGAGTTCCGCCGCGAGTAGGCGGACCTGATGCGCCTGGTCGGCTTTCGTGGCGCTGTACGCGATGTTGTTCGGGCCCGCGAACACGGCGTTCTTGCTGGCGATGTACACGATGTCGCCGCCGATGCCCTGCGCGATCATCGCCCGCGCGGCCGCCTGCGAGACCAGGAACGAGCCGCGCGCCATCACGTCGTGCTGTAGGTCCCAGTCCTGTTCGGTGGTCTCCAGCAACGGCTTCGAGATCGACAGCCCGGCGTTGTTGACCACCAGGTCGACGCCGCCGAACGCGAGCGCGGCCGCGTCGATCGCGGCCGCGATCTGGCGGGAGTCCGTGACGTCGGCGGTCACCGCGACAGCCCGGTCCGCCCCGCCGAGCTCGCGTGCGACCTCTTGCGCGGCCTCGGCGTTCAGATCGGCGACGACCACGCACGCGCCTTCGGCCGCCAGCCGGTGCGCGATCGCCTTGCCGATCCCGGACCCCGCGCCGGTGACGAGCGCGACGCGGGTGGCCAGCGGCTTGGGCTTCGGGCGGCGCTGGAGCTTCGCCTCCTCCAGCGTCCAGTACTCGATGCGGAACTTTTCGCGCTCGTCAATGGGGGAGTAGGCCGACACGGCTTCCGCGCCGCGCATGACGTTGATGGCGTTGACGTAGAACTCGCCCGCCACCCGCGCGGTCTGGGCGTCGGCGCCGAAGGAGAACATGCCCACGCCCGGCACGAGCACGATCGCGGGATCCGCGCCGCGCATCGCGGGGGAGTCCGGGGTCGCGTGCCGCTCGTAGTAGGAGCGGTAGTCCTCGCGATAGGCGGAGTGCAGTTCACGCAGCCGGTCGACGACCTCGTCCATCGGCGCGGACGGGGGCAGGTCCAGCACGAGGGGCCGGACCTTGGTGCGCAGGAAGTGGTCCGGGCACGACGTGCCGAGCGCGGCGAGCCGGGGGTGCTCGGCGCGGGCCAGGAATTCGAGCACCGGCGGCGAGTCGGTGAAGCGGCCGATCTGGCGGTGGTCGGTGGACGCCAGACCGCGGATCACCGGGGCGAGCGCGGCCGCGCGGGCGTGGCGTTCGGCCTCGGGAAGTGGTTGGTAGCCCTCGATTTCCGGGCCGAACGGCGTCGCGCGGCCGTGCTCGGCGAGGAACTCGGCCGCGGTGCGGATAATCTCCAGCGAGTGCGCCTCCGCGTCGTCGGCGGTGTCGCCCCAGGCCGTGATCCCGTGTCCGCCCAGCACGCAGCCGATCGCGTCCGGGTGGGCCTTCGCGATCTCCGCGATGTCCAGGCCGAGCTGGAATCCCGGCCGTCGCCACGGTACCCACACCACGCGGCGGCCGAAGCAGCGACGGGTCAGGTCCTCCCCGTCGGCCGCTGTCGCCAGTGCGATCCCGGAGTCGGGGTGCAGGTGATCGACGTGGGGGGCGTCGATCAGCGCGTGCATCGCCGTGTCGATCGACGGCGCCGCCCCGCCCCGGCCGTGCAGGCAGTAGTCGAACGCCGCGACCATCTCGTCCTCGCGGTCCGGGCCGGGATACACGGAGGTCAGTGCGCGCAGCCGGTCGAGCCGGAGCACGGCCAGCCCCGCTTCGGTGAGGGTGCCCAGATCGCCACCGGATCCCTTGACCCACAACAGGTCCACCGGTTCGCCGGTCACCGGATCGGTGGCCGTGCCCTTCGCCGAGGTGTTGCCGCCGGCGAAGTTCGTGTTCGCCGGATCGGCGCCCAGCCGGTTCGACCGGGCGAGTAGCTGGTCCACGGTGCTCAGGGCGGCCGCGAAGGCGGTCATCAGGGTCTCCGCTCACGTTTTGAAACGTTTCAGGTGCATGGTAGGGTTCGTGCCTGCTGAAGGCAAGAGTGAGGGCGGGGATGGCCGGGATCAAGGACGTGGCACGGGTGGCCGGGGTTTCCATCGGCACGGTCTCGAACGTGGTGAACCGCCCGCACGTGGTTTCGGCGGCGACCCGCTCGCGCGTCCAGTCGGTGATCGAGGAGCTCGGCTACGTCCGGGACGAGTCCGCGCGCCAGCTCCGCGCCGGGCGCAGCCGCACACTCGCGCTCCTCGTGCTCGACCTCGGCAACCCCTTCTTCGTTGACATCGCCCGCGGTGCCGAGGAAGCGGCGTACGACGAGGGACTCAACGTCATCACCTGCAACAGCGGCCAGCGCGGTGATCGCGAGGCCGCGCACCTGGCGATGCTCGCCGAGCAGCGGGTGCGCGGAGTGCTGCTGAGCCCGGTGGACAACTCCGGCCGCGGCCTCAAGGACCTCCGCCGCAGCGGGATCCCGTACGTGTTCGTCGACCGTTCGGTGCCCACGGCGGAGGCCTGCTCTGTTTCGGTCGACGACGTCGCGGGCGGCACGCTCGCCGCGCGCCACCTCGTCGAAGCGGGTCACCGCCGCATCGCGTTCGTCAACGGCCCCTCGCTGCTGGTCCAGTGCCGCGATCGCGAGCGGGGTGTCCGGGAGGCGCTCGCCGAGGCCCCGGCACCCGGACGGACGCTGTCCGTGGTCGAGGTTTCCGGGCTGGACGTCGCTTCCGGGCGCGACGCCGGTGCCCGGCTGCTCGGCATCAGCCCGCGCCCGACGGCGGTGTTCTGCGCCAACGACCTGCTGGCGCTGGGCGTGCTCCAGGCGATGGTCGCCGCGGGGGTGCGGGTGCCCGACGAGATGGCGATCGTCGGCTACGACGACATCGAGTTCGCCGCGGCCGCCGCCGTCCCGCTCACCTCGGTCCGCCAGCCCGCCGCCCGGCTGGGCCGCACGGCCACCGAGCTGCTCATCGCCGAGACCGTCGAGCCCGAGAACGGTCTGCCGTCGCACGAGCACCAGGCGGTCGTCTACTCACCCGAGCTGGTGGTCCGCGACTCCACCCGCGTCCGGCGCTGAGGGCGTCCCGAGGGTGCGGTACAGGACGTGCAGGCCCACCCGGCCGAGAGCGGGATGCGCGAAAGCGCCGGGAACCGTTCCGACGACGTCGAAGCCCTCACGCCGGTAGATCCGCACCGCGGCGTGGTTCGACTCGGCCACGGCGTTGAACTGCATTCCCGCGTAGCCGTGGTCCTCGGCCCAGTTCAGGGCGAAGCGGCACAAAGCCGTCCCGACGCCGCGGCCCCTGGCGGCCGCGGCGACCATGAAGCTCGCGGTGGAGACGTGCGCGCCGGGGCCCGGCCGGTTGGTGCCCATCTTGGCGGTGCCCAGGAGCCGGCCGTCGCCGACCGCGACCACGGTCAGCCCCGGCGGCCGCTCCACCCAGAGCTCGTGGGCCTGCTCGGCCGACATCGCCGGGTCGTAGGTGAACGTCTCGCCCGCCCGCACGACCGCACGCACGATCGGCCACAGCGCGGGCCAGTCGGCCTCGGTGAACTCCCGGATCAGCACGGGTGGACGTTAACGAGGACCCCCGCCGCCGACAACCGGATAACCCGGACCGGTGGTCATCCAACGAACGGCGGATTTACAACGTTGTATCAACGATGTAAAAAGTGACCTGCGCAGGGTCGCGTTCCGGCGGCCGCCATCGAAGGGGCCGCTGATGTCCGTCGAAGACCGCGAGAACCCGACCTCCCTGTCCCGCCGCGGCGCGTTGCGCCTGGCCGGTGTCACCGCGGCGGCGTTCGCCGCGAGCTCCTGGCTACCGGCGTACGCCTCGGCGGCGCCGGCGGGCACGTTCAGCCCGATCCGCCCGCCCGCCACGCCGCTGCTGGTCCGGTCGCCGTACCTGAGCACGTGGCAGGGCGCGGACAACCTGGCGGGCAGCTGGTCGACGTTCTGGGCGGGCCACATCACCGCGCTGTGCGGGATCGCGCGCGTCGACGGCGTGGCGTACGTCTTCGCGGGCGCTCCGGCGTTGCCGTCGGGACCGGCGCTCAGCGTCATGACGCAGACCTCCCTGCAGGTCACCGGCACCCGTTCGAGTTACGTGCTGACCGGCGGCGGGGTGAGCCTCACGGTCACCTTCCTGTCGCCGGTCGACCCCGGCGACCTGCGACGCCAGAGCGTGCCGTTCGGGTACGTGAGCATCCAGGCCGCGAGCTCCGACGGCCGCGCGCACAGCGTCGACCTGCACTTCGACATCTCGGCGGAATGGGCGCACGGTGACAACACCGCGCGGGTCACCTGGGCACAGCAGCAATCCGGCGGGATGACCATGCTGAGCTTCACCCCGGCCAGCCCCGGCGTGCTGGGGGAGAACGGCGACCAGGCGAGCTGGGGTTCCGTGGTGCTCGCCGCGCCGACCGGCGGCGTGACCTGGCAGATCGGCCAGGACACCGTCGTCCGCGCCGCCTCGGCCGGCCAGGGCGGGCTGGGCAACACCAGCGATTCCGCGCAGCCACGGGCGATCAGCGACCGCTGGCCGGTGCTGGGCTTCAACAAGAACCTCGGCACGGTTTCGCCGGGGGCTGCCCCGGCGCCGTTCACGCTGTCGCTCGGGCACGTCCGGACGCCCGCCGTGCGGTACCTCGGCGCCGAGCTCAAACCCTGGTGGACGCACTACTGGGCGTCCTGGGCGGAGATGGTCGTGTGGTTCGACGGGGACTACCCGGCCGCGCTGGCCGCCGCGACCGCACTCGACCAGCGGCTCCACGACGACGCCGTCACCGCCGCGGGCGGCGGGACCACCGGCGAGCACTACGCCGGGATCTGCGCGCTCGCACTGCGCCAGGCCTTCGGCGGCACGGAACTGGTCGACCGGGGCGGCTCGCCGTGGGGCTTCCTCAAGGAGATCTCGTCCAACGGCAACATGTCCACTGTGGACGTCATCTATCCCGCGTTCCCCGGCCTGCTAGAGCTTTCCCCGGCGTACCTGCGGCTGGTGCTGGAGCCGCTGTTCGACTACGCGGAGCGCGGCGGCTGGCCGAAGGAGTTCGCCGAGCACGACCTCGGCACCCACTACCCCGACGCCACCGGGCACAACGACGGCAACGAGGAGAGCATGCCGGTCGAGGAGTCGGCCAACATGCTGATCATGTCCGCCGCGCTCGTCCAGCGACTGTCCTCTTCGGACTCGGCGGCGTTCGCGGCGGCGCACTACCCGATCCTGCGGCAGTGGGCCGAGTACCTGGTGGGCAACACCCTCGACCCCGGCTACCAGAACCAGACCGACGACTTCACCGGGTTCATCGCGCACAGCGCCAACCTCGCGCTCAAGGGCATCATCGGCGTCGGTGCGATGGGCGTCATCGCCAGTGCCACCGGGCACACCGCCGACGTGCAGCGCTACACCTCGATCTCCCGCAGTTACATCAGCCAGTGGGTGACGCTGGCACAGGACTCGTCGAACCAGCACCTCAAGCTGGCCTACGACCAGCCCGGCACGTGGAGCCTGAAGTACAACGGTTTCGCCGACCACGTCCTGGGCCTCGACCTCGTGCCGTCCGGCGTCGCCGCGCAGGAAGCCGCCTGGTACCAGTCGAAAGCCGGGGCGCACGGCGTCCTGCTGGACCCGCGCAACAACTACACCAAGGCCGACTGGGAGCTCTGGACCGCGGCCTGGCTCGCCGGGCAGCCGAACATCCGCACCACCCTGGTCGAGGGCGTCTACAGCTTCGCCAACACGACACCGCAGCGGGTGCCGTTCACCGACTGGTACGTGGTCGCGGACGCCACGCAGCGCGGCTTCCAGGCCCGGCCCGTCGCCGGGGGATACCTCGCGCTGCTGACCCGCCCGGCGGCGTCGACCACCCTCTGGCGGCGGATCCAGAACCAGCGGTCCGGCAAGCTCCTCGCGGTGCAGGACATGTCGCTGGCCGACATCGCGGAAGTCACGCAGTGGCAGGACAACGGCACCGCCGACCACCTGTGGTCCCTGGTGGACAACGGTGACGGCGCCGTGCGGATCGTCAACCGCAACAGCGGCAAGGTCCTCGCCGTGCACGACCAGAGCCTCGACAACGGCGCGCACGCCCAGCAGTACCAGGACAACGGCACCCCGGACCACCTCTGGCGCGTGGTCGACGCGGGCGGCGGCTGGTCGAAGATCGTCAACGTGCGCAGTGGCAAGGTGCTGGCCGTGGACCAGCAGTCCACAGTGGATGGAGCGCAGGTGACCCAGTGGGAGGACAACGGCACCCCGGACCACCTCTGGCGCTTCCTCTGAGCATCCCCTCCGATACCTCCGTAAGATCGAAGAGGAGTCCCTCATGTCCTTCGCACGTCGTAGTTTCCTGAAGGCCACGGTCGCCGCCACCGGCGGGATCGCGCTGGGCGCTGCGTCCACCTCGGCCGCCTCGGTCGCCGCGCCGCTCTACCCTGGCAACCGCGCGCCGCTGCGTCCGGCCGCGTTCCTGCGGCTGCCGCCCGGCGCGGTCCGGGCGCAGGGCTGGCTCGCCACCCAGCTCGGCAAGCAGCTCGACGGGCTGAACGGCCGCTACCAGGAGATTTCGCACTACCTGAAGTTCGACAACACCGGCTGGGTGCACCCGGACCTCTACGGCTGGGAGGAGGTGCCCTATTGGCTGCGCGGCTACGGCGACCTCGGGTACGTCACCGGCGACGCCAGGGTGCTGGCCGACACTCGGCGCTGGATCGACGCGATCCTCGCGACGCAGGCGCCGGACGGGTACTTCGGGCCGAACGCGCACCGGTCCTCGCTCAACGGGCACGCGGACCTCTGGCCGCACATGCCGATGCTGCACGTGGTGCGTTCGTACGCCGAGTACACCGGTGACGGCCGGGTCGCCACCTTCCTCAGCCGGTTCTTCCGGTTCTTGGCCGCACAGCCCAAAGGGGTGTTCAGCGAGGGTTGGGGTGCCACCCGGTGGGGTGACACGATCGATGTCGTCTTCTGGCTGTACAACCAGACGGGTGAGGGTTTCCTGCTCGATCTCGTCCGGACCATCCACGCGGGCTCCGCGAACTGGCTCGGCAGCGCGTTGCCGACCGGCCACAACGTCAACCTGACCCAGGGTTTCCGCGAGCCCGGCCAGTACTGGGTGCTCACCGGCGATCCCGCGCACCAGGCCGCCGCTTACACGAACTACGACCGGATCCAGGGCCGCTACGGGCAGTTCGCGGGCGGCGGTTTCGCGGGCGACGAGAACGCCCGGCCCGGGTACGGCGACCCACGGCAGGGCTTCGAGACCTGCGGGATCGTCGAGTACATGATGAGCCACGAGATCCTCGGCAGGGCCACCGGCGACCCGGTGTGGGCCGACCGCGTCGAGGAGCTCGCGTTCAACCTGCTCCCCGCCGCGCTCGACCCGGCCGGGCGCGCGGCGCACTACGTCACCGCGGCCAACAGCATCCAGCTGGACCGGCAGGTGAAGACGCTCAGCCAGTTCGACAACGACTTCGCCATGCAGGCATACCAGCCCGGCATCGACAACTACCGCTGCTGTCCCCACAACTACGGCATGGGCTGGCCCTACTACGTCGAAGAGATGTGGCAGGCCACGCCCGACGGTGGCCTGTGCGCGGCACTGTTCGGCGCCTCGACCGTCACCGCGAACGTCGGGCCCGGTGTCCGCGTGACCGTCACCGAGACCACCGGCTATCCGTTCGACGACACCATCACGTTCGCGGTGAACCCCGCCAGTCCGGTCGAGTTTCCTTTGGTGATCAGGATTCCCGGCTGGTGCCCGGATCCGCGGCTCACGGTCAACGGGCAGCCGGTGTCCTCCGGCGCGGGCCCGCGGTACGCGACCGTGCGGCGGACCTGGCGCGGTGGCGACCGGGTCACGCTGCGGCTCCCGATGGCGACGCGCACCAGGACCTGGACGGGCAACCACAGCTCCGTCTCCGTTGACCGCGGCCCGCTCACGTTCTCCTTGGCGATCAAGGAGGATTGGAGCCAGGTCGCGGGCAGCGCGCAGTGGCCGGAGTACGAGGTCAAACCCGGCTCGGCCTGGAACTACGGACTGGTTCCCGGGGCGGCGATGGACGTCGTCGCGTCCGGCGGTGACGTCGCCGACCCGTTCACCCCGGCGAACAGCCCCGTGCGGATCACCGCCTCGGTGCAACGCCTCGACGCCTGGCAGGCCGACGAACAGAACGTGATCGCGGAGCTTGCCGACGGCCCGGTGGCAGCGACGACCCCGGTCGAGCGGGTCCAGCTCATCCCGATGGGCGCCGCGCGGCTGCGCCTCACGTCGTTCCCGCAGACCGGCGGCACGCGCGAGTGGAAGACCGGGTGGGTACGCGTGCAGAACAAGAACTCGGGCAAGGTGCTCGGCGTCGACCGGATGTCTACTGTGGACTCCGCGCAGGTCGTCCAGTTCGGCGACACGGGCACGGCCGACCACCTCTGGCGCACGATCGACCACGGCGACGGCTGGCTGCGGGTCCAGAACCGCCACTCCGGCAAGGTGCTCGGCGTGGACGGGATGTCGACGGCGAATTCGGCCAGGGTCGTGCAGTTCGACGACAGCGGCTCGGACGACCACCTGTGGCGCCTGCTGGACGACGGGGACGGCTGGTTCCGGGTCCAGAACAAGAACTCGGGCAAGGTGCTCGGCGTGGACCTCATGTCCACCGCGGACTCGGCGATCGCCGTCCAGTTCGACGACAACGGGACCGCCGACCACCTGTGGCGGTTCCTGGACTGAGTGGACGTCCGAAAACCGCCGGTGCCGGTTGTCGGCGGTGGTCATGCTGGTCCGCATGGGTGACACGTTCGAGGGAATTCTCGACCGGTTCTCGGCGGCCGGTGCCGGGTTCGACCGGCTCGCGCGGTGGGTGCGGCCCGATCAGTGGGCCGCACCGACACCGTGTGCGGAGTGGGACGTCCGGTTGCTGGTCAACCACATGACCCGCGGCAACCTCGGCTATGCGCGGTTACTCGAGGGTGGTACTGGAGCGGAGTTCGTGCGGCTGCGGGACGTCGACGCGCTCGGCGACGACCCGGTCGGCGCGTATGCCAAGTCCGTGCGGGTATGCGCCGAGGCCTTCGCCGCGCCCGGTGCACTCGAACGGGTCCTCGACTACCCACTGGGCCGGGTGACCGGGCGGCAGGCGCTCGCCGTGCGGACCACGGACAGTGTCATCCATACGTGGGACCTCGCTCGGGCGCTCGGGGCCGACGAGCGGCTGGAGCCCGATCTGGTCGTGTGGATCGACGAGAACCTCGACGAGATCTACGCCGGGTTGCCCGAAACCCCGGCCGCCCTTGAAACGACCCATCGCTTCTTCGCCGCTCCCGAAGGCCCGGCCGACCCTGCCGCGTCACGGCAGGACCGGCTGCTGCGGCGCATGGGCCGCTCAGGGACCGGCGGGTGAGGTGGCCGCCTTCGCGGGACTCTTCTTGCGCTGCAACGCTCTGGCCACCGGTTCGACGACCCGCGCGGCCGTCGGGCCGAGGATCGCCATCAGGAGCACGTACGCCGTCGCCAGCGCGGCCAGTTCCTCGTTGACGGCGCCCGCGGAGACGGCCAGCCCGGCGATGACGATCGAGAACTCGCCTCTGGCCACCAGCGCCGCTCCGGCGCGGGCGCGGCCCATCTTCCCGACCCCCTGTTTCCGCGCGGCCCACCAGCCGGTGCCGACCTTCGTCAGTGTCGTCGCCACCGCCAGCACGACCGCCCAGCCGAGGACCGGCGGGATGGTCGCCGGGTTGGTGTTGAGGCCGAACACCACGAAGAACACCGCGGCGAACAGGTCGCGCAGCGGCTCCAGCATGCGGGTGGCGTTCTCCGCGGTCGAGCCGGAGATCGCGATGCCCAGCAGGAACGCGCCGACCGCGGCCGAGACCTGCATCGCCGAGGCGAGGCCCGCGACCAGCAGCGCCGCGCCGAGCACCTTGAGCAGGAAGACCTCGCGGTCGGGGCTGTCCACCGCCGCCGAGACGTACCGGCCGAACCTCAGCGCGATCACCAGCACCACGGTGATCACCAGCAGGGAGATCCCGACGGCCTTGAGCCCGCCGAGCAGGCTCACCCCGCCCAGCACCGCGGTGAGGATCGGCAGGTAGAGGGCCATCACCAGGTCCTCGAACACCAGGATCGAGAGCACCACCGGCGTCTCGCGGTTACCGAGGCGGCCGAGGTCGCCGAGCACCTTCGCGATGATCCCGGACGACGAGATGTACGTGACGCCCGCCATGACGAGCGCGCCGAGCGGGCCCCAGCCGAGGATCAGCGCCACCGCCGCACCGGGCGCGGCGTTGAGCACGATGTCGAGCACGCCCGCCATCCACGAACGCCGAAGGCCGGTGAACAGCTCCGCCGCCGAGTACTCCAGGCCCAGCAGGAGCAGCAGGAGGACGACACCGATCTCGCTGGCCAGGTGGGTGAAGCCGCCGATGTCGGTCAGCGGGATGAGCCCGCCCTGGCCGAAACAGAGGCCGCCGATCAGGTACAGCGGGATGGGGGAGAGCCCGATCTTCCCGGCCAGGCGGCCGAGTGCGCCCAGCACGAAGAAGACCGCCCCAAGTTCGATCAGGGACAGTGCGGTGTGGTCCATGCCAGCCTCAGCCGTACTTCAGGATCTTGACGGCGGCTTCCAGTCCTTCGGAGGTGCCGACCGCGACCAGCAGGTCGCCACCCGTGAGGGTGAAGTCCGGCGTGGGGGAGGGGTGCACCTGGCCCGCTCGCATGACGGCGACCACCGACACGCTGGTGCGGGTCCGCATCGCCGTGTCACCGAGGGTGCGCCCGTCGAACGGGCCGCTCGCCTTGATCGGCAGCTGCCGGGTGTTGATGCCGGGCAGGTCCCGGTGTTCCTCGTTCAGCTGCGCGACGAGCTGGGGCGCGCCCAGCAGGTTGGCGAGGGTGCCCGCTTCGTCCGCGGTCAGCGGGAGCGCCGCCAGGCAAGCGTCCGGATCGTCGGTTTTCGACACGATCAGCTCGATCTGGCCGTCGCGATGCGTCACCACCCCGATGCGGCGGCCCTGGCGGGTGGGAAAATCCTTCCGCACACCGATTCCGGGCAGCGGAGTCACTTCGACGTTCACTCCGCCACGGTAACCCATCGGGCGTTTCGGGCGGTTCGGGCGCGCGCGGTGATCAACAGAGCCGAATCCCGGGCCCGAGGTTGACGCTAGCTTGCCTAGCGTCGCTAGCACGCGGCTGGGCACGGCCGACTGACTCGCGTGACGGGTAACCAGGCAGAATGGACGCTGATCTGGGAGCGGGACGAGTAGCTGAGGAGTGTTTCGGTGGCGGGAGCCCTAAGTGGTGTGGTCGCGATGGACGGCCCGTCCGGCACCGGGAAGACCACGGTCGCCCGCAAACTGGCCGACCGGCTCAGCGCGGGCTATCTCGACACCGGCGCGATGTATCGCGTGGTCACGCTCGCCGTCCTGCGCGCGGGCGTCGATCCGGCGGACTCCGCCGCGGTCGCCGAGCTCGCCAGCCAAGTCGGCCTTGGCATCGGCACGGTCCCCGGCCAGCCCGAGATCACCCTCGACGGCCAGGACGTCGGTGCCGCCATCCGCGCCGGGGACGTCACGAGCGCTGTGTCCGCCGTCTCCTCGGTGCCCGAGGTGCGCGAACTGCTTGTCGCCGAGCAGCGCCGGATTGTCGGCCGGGTGCTCGGCGAAACCGGTGGCATCGTGGTGGAGGGCCGCGACATCGGCACCGTGGTCGTCCCGGACGCGCCGCTCAAGATCTTCCTGACCGCGGACGCCGCGGTCCGCGCCGCCCGCCGCAGCAGCCAGGACACCGCCGCCGGCCGCAAGTCCAGCGTCGACCAGGCCCGCGAGTCCGTCGAGCGCCGCGACCACCTGGACTCGACCCGCGCCACCTCGCCGCTTCGTGCGGCTGATGATGCTGTGCGGGTCGACACCACGCAGCTGAGCATCGACCAGACCATCGTCGCGCTCTGTGAGCTCGCCAGTCAGCGTGGCATGCTCGCGCCCTGCACCGCCGCCGCCGAGGCTTCGCGGTGACCGCAGAGGGGCTCCCCGAGGGAGCCACCGGCTGGATCCACGAGGTCGGGCGGCTGATCGGCCGGTACACGCTGCGGCCTGCCTTCAAGGTGCGCGTGCACGGCCGCGAGCGCGTGCCCGCCACCGGGGCCGTCGTGGTGATCGCCAACCACAGCTCGATGATCGAACCGCAGCTCATCTTCGGAATGTTGCCGCGCCGGTCGGCGTTCCTGGTCAAGCAGGAGATGTTCCGCGGCCGCTTCACCAGCTGGTTCTTCCCCCAGCTGGGGCAGATCCCGGTCAAGCGCGGCGAGTTCGACCGCAAGCCGCTGCTGACCGCGGTCGACGTGCTCAAGAACGGCGGCGTGGTCGGCATCTTCCCCGAGGGAACCCGGGGCAGCGGCGACGTCGGCAGTGCCGAACGGGGTGCGGCCTGGCTGGTGCGCTCGGCGGGTGCGACCGTGGTACCGGTCGCGACACGCGGGACACTGAAGCCCGAGGACGGCAAGCGGCGCTGGCGGCCACGGGTCGACCTGCTGGTCGGCGAGCCGTTCACCCCGGCGATCGGCCGCGGCAAGACCGGCCTCGAGGAGGGCACCGAGCTGCTGCGCAGCGAACTCGCCGACCTCGTGAAGACTTTGGACGAGTGGCGCGTGGAACATGGGTTCCAGGCGTCGTAAGGCGGTTTCGCGCGCGACCGCGTGTCAGGCCGCTGTAAGTAGAGGAATGAGAAGGAATGACTGAGCCAGACGACGGCGCCGCCGGCGAGATCGACGGCACCTGGAGCGACGAATCGGAGTTCGCCTCCTTCGACGCGCAGATCGAGGCCGGTGAAGCGGCCGAAGAAGCGGCCCTGTCCCAGCCGGTGCTCGCCGTCGTCGGCCGCCCGAACGTGGGCAAGTCCACGCTGGTGAACCGGATCCTCGGCCGCCGCGAGGCCGTGGTGCAGGACGTCCCCGGCGTCACCCGCGACCGCATCGCCTACGACGCGTACTGGAGCGGCCGCCGGTTCACCATGGTCGACACCGGCGGCTGGGAGCCCGGCGCGACCGGGCTGCAGGCCTCCATCACCGCGCAGGCCGAGCTCGCGATGGCCTCGGCCGACGCGATCTTGCTGGTCATCGATGCCTCGGTGGGCGCGACCACGACCGACGAAGCCGTCGCGCGCGTGCTGCGCCGCTCGAAGGTGCCGGTCCTGCTGGCCGCCAACAAGGTGGACGACGACCGCCTGCTCGCCGACACGGCGTCGCTGTGGTCGCTCGGCCTCGGCGAGCCGCACCCGGTCAGCGCGCTGCACGGCCGCAGCTCGGGCGACCTGCTCGACGCGATCATCAAGACGCTGCCCGAGGCCCCGCGCGACGGCGACCGCATCACCGGCGGGCCGCGGCGCGTCGCGCTGGTCGGCAAGCCGAACGTGGGCAAGTCGAGCCTGCTGAACAAGCTCACCGGCGAGCAGCGCTCGGTGGTCGACTCGGTCGCGGGCACCACCGTCGACCCGGTCGACTCCCTGGTCGAGCTGGACGGCGAGACCTGGCGGTTCGTCGACACCGCGGGCCTGCGCAAGCGGGTCAACTCGGCCAACGGCGCCGAGTACTACGCCTCCCTGCGCACCAAGACCGCGATCGACGCGGCCGAGGTCGCGATCGTGCTGCTGGACGCCGGGGAGCCGATGTCCGAGCAGGACCTCCGCGTGCTGACCATGGTCGTCGAGGCCGGGCGCGCGCTGGTGCTGGCGTTCAACAAGTGGGACCTCGTCGACGAGGAACGCCGCTACCAGATGGTCCGCGAGCTCGAACGCGGTCTCGTCCGGGTGCCGTGGGCCGACAAGGTCAACATCTCGGCGCTGACCGGGCGTTCGGTGCGCAAGCTCGCGCCCGCGCTGCGGACCGCGTTGAAGTCGTGGGACCAGCGAGTGCCGACCGGTCAGCTGAACGCCTGGCTGTCGGACCTCATCGCCGCGACGCCGCCGCCGGTGCGCAGCGGCAAGCAGCCGAAGGTGCTGTTCGCGACGCAGGCGGGCATCCGGCCGCCGACGGTCGTGCTGTTCACCACGGGCTTCCTCGAGGCCGGTTACCGCCGGTTCATCGAGCGGAGGTTCCGCGAGACGTTCGGGTTCGAAGGCAGTCCCGTGCGGATCAACGTCCGTATTCGCGAAAAGAAGCCCCGTTCCACGTCGAAGCAGACAAAGCCTTCACGTTCCACCAAGCCCTCGAAGATGAAGTAACCACGATCACGTTCCGTGCCGCAAAGGGGCCTTCCGCGCGTTCCAAGGCGTGGAAGGCCCCGTCAGCAGGTGGTCCTGACCTGGTGATTCGCGACACGAACGCGGGGGGATACCCCAGGCTGCCATTCACCTGGGGTAAGGTAACGAATCTGCAGCGGGCGCCTCATTCGGAGAGCAAGCCCGAGTGACGCTCCACTGAAAGGTTGAGTGATGGGCTTGCGCGCCCGCGCTTTGTACAAGCACGTCCCCTTCTCATGCTCTTTCGAGGTGTCAGCCCGATGACCCTCACCGCGGATCACCGCCCCCTCACCGTCCGGTCCCTGACCGTGGCCGACGTCATCGTCCGGCCGTCAGCGGCCCCCGTCGCCGACCGCGCGCTGTTCTGGTCCGGCCTCGGCGCCACCGAGCGCACCCTGCTCGACATCCTCACCGAGACGGCCGCCACGCACCCCAACGCGGCCGCCCTCGACGACGGCACGGCGACCCTGTCCTACCGCAAGCTCGTCGACGAGATCGACGCCTACGGCCTTCGCCTGCGTGAGCAGGGCATCGGCGTGGGTGACCGCGTCGGCGTCCGGATCTCCTCGGGCACCGCCGAGCTCTACGTCGCGATCCTCGCGGTCCTGTCCGTCGGCGCCGCCTACGTGCCGGTCGACGCGGACGACCCCGAAGAGCGGGCTGAGCTGGTCTTCGGCGAGGCCGAGGTCGCCGCTGTCGTCACCGACGGCGGCACGATCGCCGTCACCGGCACCCCCGGCCGTCGTGAGGGCATGCCCTCGGGCACCGACGACGCCTGGATCATCTTCACCTCCGGCTCGACCGGCAAGCCCAAGGGCGTCGCCGTCACCCACGCTTCCGCCGCCGCGTTCGTCGACGCCGAGGCACAGCTGTTCCTCACCGAGGAGCCGATCGGCCCCGGCGACCGGGTGCTCGCCGGTCTGTCCGTCGCCTTCGACGCCTCCTGCGAAGAGATGTGGCTCGCCTGGCGCTACGGCGCCTGCCTGGTCCCGGCCCCGCGTTCGCTGGTGCGCACCGGTGTCGACCTCGGCCCGTGGCTCGTCGCGCAGGGCATCACCGTCGTTTCCACGGTCCCGACGCTGGCCGCGCTGTGGCCCGCCGACGCGCTCGAAGACGTCCGCCTGCTGATCTTCGGCGGGGAAGCCTGCCCGCCGGAGCTCGCCGAGCGCGTCGCCGTCGAAGGCCGCGAAGTCTGGAACACCTACGGCCCCACCGAGGCCACCGTCGTCGCCTGCGCCGCGCAGATGACCGGCGAGGGTCCCGTCCGCATCGGCCTGCCGCTGGCGGGCTGGCAGCTGGCCGTCGTCAACGAGGCCGGTGACCCCGTCGCGATGGGGGAGACCGGTGAGCTCGTCATCGGCGGTGTCGGCCTCGCGCGCTACCTCGATCCCGAGAAGGACGCCGAGAAGTTCGCGCCGCTGCCCTCGCTGGGCTGGCAGCGCGCCTACCGCAGTGGCGACATGGTCCGCGCCGAGTCCGAGGGGCTGCTGTTCCTCGGCAGGCTCGACGAGCAGGTCAAACTCGGCGGCCGCCGCATCGAGCTCGGCGAGGTCGACGCCGCACTGCAGGCGCTGCCCGGTGTCCAGGGTGCCGCTGCCGCGATTCGCCGCACCAAGGCCGGCAACCAGGTCTTGGTCGGCTACGTCGTCCCCGCCGAAGGTGCCTCGTTCGACCACGACGACGCCGCGACGCTGCTGCGTGAGCAGCTGCCCGCCGCGCTCGTCCCGCTGCTGGCGCTGGTCGAGGACCTGCCCACCCGCACCTCGGGCAAGGTCGACCGCACCGCGCTGCCGTGGCCGCTGTCCACTGTGGACGCCGCGACCTCCGGCATGTCCGCTACCGAGACCTGGCTGGCCGAAGGCTGGGCGGAGATCCTCGGAGTGTCCGTCAAGGACCCGAAGGCCGACTTCTTCAACCACGGCGGTGGCAGCCTGACCGCTGCCCAGCTCATCGCGCGCATCCGCACCCGCCACCCGCAGGTGTCGGTCAACGACATCTACTCGCACCCGAAGCTGGGCGTGCTGGCGTCGATGCTGGACGCGCTGAGCAGCCAGGCGACCGAGCGCCGTGAGATCGCGCCGACGCCGCGCCGCGCCGGAGTGATCCAGAGCCTGCTGACCGTCCCGCTCATGGGCCTGGTCGGCCTGCGCTGGGTCACGCTGGCCGCCGCGCTGTCGAACGTCCTGTCGCTGGTCGGCTTCGCCTGGGCGCCCACGCTCAACTGGGCGTGGATCGTGCTGGCCTGGCTGGCGCTGTTCAGTCCGGCCGGTCGCATCGCCATCGCCGCCGGTGGCGCGCGGCTGCTGCTGCGCGGGCTCCGTCCCGGCAGCTACCCGCGGGGCGGCAACGTCCACCTGCGGCTTTGGACGGCCGAGAAGCTGGCCGAGTTCAGTGGCGCGGACAGTGTCGCGGGCGCGTCCTGGATGACGACGTATGCCAGGGCGCTCGGCGCGAAGATCGGCAAGGACGTCGACCTGCACTCGCCGCCCCCGGTCACCGGGATGCTCAAGCTGGGCCGCGGCGCCGCCATCGAGCCCGAGGTGGACCTGTCCGGCCACTGGGTCGACGGCGACCTCGTGCACATCGGCAAGATCCGCATCGGCGCGGACACCCGGATCGGCGCGCGCAGCACGCTGTTCCCCGGTGCCCGTGTCGGCAAGGGCGCGCAGATCGCGGCCGGTTCGACCGTCCGCGGCGTGGTGCCCCCCGGCCAGCACTGGGCCGGTTCGCCCGCGGCCAAGACGGTCAAGGAGTCGCTGCGGTGGCCCGCGAGCCGCCCGCCGCGTACCCGGTTCTGGTCCTCGGTCTACGGCGCCACCTCGGTCGCACTCGGCCTGCTCCCCGCGGTCGCCGCCCTGCCGGGCGTCGCGATCCTCGGGTCCGCCGTCGCCGGTTCGGCCACCCTCGGTGCCGCGCTCGGCCAGGCTCTCGTGTTCGTGCCGCTGGCCACGCTCGCCTACTTCGGGACCTACGCGCTGCTGGTGCTCGTCGGTGTCCGCGCGCTGAGCGTCGGCATGGTCGAGGGCTACCACCCGATCCACGGCCGGGTGGCGTGGCAGGTCTGGGCGACCGAGCGGCTGATGGGCATGGCCCGCGAAGGCCTGTTCCCGTTGTACGCCAGCCTGTTCACCCCGGTGTGGCTGCGCCTGCTCGGCGCGAAGATCGGCCGCGACGTCGAAGCGTCGACCGTGCTCGCGCTGCCCAAGATGACCCAGGTCGGCGATGGCGCGTTCCTCGCCGACGACACCATGGTCGCGACCTACGAGCTCGGCCACGGCTGGCTGCACGTCGCCCCGGCGCGCATCGGCAAGCAGGCGTTCCTCGGCAACTCGGGCATGACCGCGCCCGGCCGTTCGGTGCCGAAGCGCGGCCTGGTCGGCGTGCTGTCCTCGACGCCGCTGAAGGCCAAGAAGGGCTCCTCGTACCTCGGTATGCCGCCGCTCCCGGTCCGCCGGGCCGTCGGCGACGCCGACACGAGCCGGACGTACACGCCGCCACTGCGGCTCAAGGCCGCCCGTGCGGCCGTCGAGCTGTGCCGGATCATCCCCGTCATATGCGGGGTCGCGCTGCTGGTGCTGGTCGCCGCCGCGCTCACCGCGCTCGCGTCGGTGGCCGGGTTCTGGCTCGCCGCGCTGCTCGCCGGGCCGGTTCTGCTGGTGGCGGGCATCGTCGCCGCGCTCACCGCGTCCGCGATGAAGTGGCTGCTGGTCGGCCGGTTCCGCGAGGTCGACCACCCGCTGTGGAGCTCCTTCGTCTGGCGCAACGAGCTGGCCGACACCTTCGTCGAGACGCTGGCCGTGCCGTGGCTGATCGGCTCGCTCGGCGGCACCCCGCTGCTCGCCGCCTGGCTCCGGACGATGGGCGCGAAGATCGGCCGCGGCGTGTGGCTGGAGACGTACTGGCTGCCCGAGTCGGACCTCGTCGAGCTCGGTGACGGCGCCACGATCAACCGCGGCTGCGTGGTCCAGACGCACCTGTTCCACGACCGGATCATGAGCATGTCGAAGGTCACCCTCGACGAGGGCGCCACGCTGGGCCCGCACGGTATCGTGCTGCCTGGTGCGAGCATCGGCGCGCGCACGACCGTCGGTCCCGGTTCGCTGGTGACCCGCGGCGACGCGGTGCCCGCCGATTCGCGCTGGCTGGGTAACCCGATTTCGACTTGGCGAGGCTGACACTTTTGATTTCGAAGGGCTCCGCGCCCGCACCGGGCGCGGACACCTCCGGTGATTCCTATCTTCCAAGCCATGGCAACGGTGGCTACCGCGTCCGGCACTACGAGCTGGACCTCGACTACAAGATCGGCCCGAACCGGCTGTCCGCTTCGGCGGTGATCACCGTCGAAGCGACGCAGGCGTTGTCACGGCTGAGCCTCGACTTCGCCGACTTCCGGATCAGCCGGGTGCTCGTCGACGGCCAGGCCGCGCAGTTCAGCCGGCGCGCGCACAAGCTGCACGTCAAGCCGGCGAGGTCGGTGCCTGCCGGGACGGTGTTCCGGGTCGAGATCCGCTACGTCGGCAACCCGCACCCGATTTCGGGACTGTGGGGCGACATCGGCTGGGACGAGCTCACCGACGGCGTGCTCGTCGCGAGCCAGCCGGTCGGCGCGCCCTCGTGGTTCCCGTGCAACGACCACCCGGCCGACAAGGCGACCTACCGGGTGACGCTGACGACGTCCTCTCCCTACGACGTCCTGATCACCGGGAACCTGGTCTCGCGCTACACCAGGGCGAGCACCACGACCTGGGTGTACGAGCGCCCGGAGCCGACGCCGACGTACCTGATGAGTGTCCAGATCGGCCAGTACGACGACGTCGAACTCGTCGCGGGCGCCGACGCGGGCTGGGTCAGCCACCCGGAGGCCACGGCGTTCCGGATGAGCCTCGGGTTCGGCGAGGGCGCGCTCGAGTCCGTGGTGGCCACGGTGCCGCAACGGGCCGCGCTGCCGCCGCGGCTGCGCAAGCCGTTCGCCCGGGACTTCGGGCGGCAGGGCCGGATGATGGACGTGCTGCAGCGGCTGTTCGGGCCTTACCCGTTCGGCGAGTACGTGATCGTGGTCGCCGACGACGTCCTCGACGACCCGATCGAGGCGCAGGGCATGTCGATCTTCGGCGCCAACCACGTCGACGGCAGGCGCACCTACGAGCGGCTCGTCGTGCATGAGCTCGCGCACCAGTGGTTCGGCAACAGCCTCACCGTCGCCGATTGGCGCCACATCTGGCTCAACGAGGGCTTCGCGACGTACACCGAATGGCTGTGGTCGGAGGAGTCCGGCGGGCAGTCCGCGCACGAGCTCGCGAAGTACTGGTACGGCAAGGTCGCCGCCAAACCGGCGGACATCGTGGTGGCCGACCCCGGCGTCGCGCGGATGTTCGACGAGGTCGTCTACAAGCGCGGAGCGCTGACGCTGCATGCGCTGCGCGCGGAGATCGGCGACGACGCGTTCTTCACGCTGATCAAGGCCTGGGGCACCGAGCACCGGCACGCGACGGTGACGACGGCACAGTTCGTCGAGCTGGCCGAGCGGTTCGCGGGCCGGTCGTTGTGGGAGTTCTTCGAGGCCTGGCTCGAGCGTTTCGCGCTGCCGCCGTTGCCCCGCACTGTCAGGTGACGACGTAACCGTTGGTGTAGGCGTAGCGGATCGCCTGGGCGCGGTCGCGGCTGCCGGTCTTCGCGTAGATCCGGTTGACGTGGGTCTTCACCGTCGCCTCGCCGACGAACAGGTCGCGCGCGATCTCGCGGTTGGACCGCCCGGCGGCCAGCAGCCGCAGCACCTCGGTTTCGCGCGCGGTCAGCTCGGACGGACCGCCGTCCGGCTCGGCGACGGGCGGGGGAGCCTTGACGGCGGCCGCGACCAGCCGCCGCTGCACCTCGGAGTCCAGCACCGCCTGCCCGGCCGCGGCCGCGTGCACCGCCCGGCCGATCTCCGCCCGGGTGGCGGACTTGGTGAGGTAGCCGAGCGCGCCTGCGTCGAGCGCGCGCAGGATCGAGTCCTCGTCCGCGTAGGTGGTCAGCACGACGACGGTGGTCCCCGGGTGTTCCTCGCGGATCCGCCGGGTCGCGGTCACCCCGTCGCACCGCGGCATGGCGAGGTCCATCAGCACGACGTCCGGGGCCGACTCGGCGACCAGCTCCACCGCGATCAGCCCGTCCGGCGCCTGGCCGACCACGGTGATCCCCGGCAGCGCTTCGATGAGCAGCGCGAGCCCTTCCCGCACCGCGGACTGGTCGTCGGCCACCACCACCCGCACCGCGGGGCCGTCGGTCATGCCGGAATCCGCACGTGGAGGCGCCAGCCGCCGTCGGCGGGGCCCGCTTCGAGCGTGCCGCCCGCCAGCTCCGCCCGCTCCCGGATACCGGTCAGGCCGTAGCCGCGGCGGTTGCCCTCCGGCGTCGCGGGCCGGTCGGGCGCGGAGTTGGTCACGGTCGCGGTCACCTCGTCCTCGTGGTAATCCAGGTCGATCTCGGTGGTCGTGCCGGGAGCGTGCTTGCGGATGTTGGTCAGGCCCTCCTGGATCGCGCGGTACAACGCCAGCCCCGGGCCCGGCGGCAGGTCGCGCTGCTGCCCGTGCACCCGGATGCGTACCGGCCGGTCGTCGTCGCAGGTGTGTCCGGCCAGCAGCGAATCGACGAGACCGGGCAGCTCCACCGCGTCCTCCCGCAGCGTCTGCACGGCCCGGCTGGTCTCGATGAGCCCTTCCCTGGCCAGCCCGCTGGCCCGATCCACGCAGCTCATGATCTTGACGAGCTTCGGGTCGCCGGGCGGCAGGGACTGCAGCATCGCGCCCGCCGCCTCCAGCTGGAGAGACAGCGCCGAGAGCGAATGCGCCTGGATGTCGTGGATCTCGCGCGCGATCCTGGCGCGCTCGCCTAGCGCGGCGGCCCGCCGGTCGGAGTCGGCCGCCCGGCGCGTTTCGGCCAGCAGCGCCTCGGTCTGGATGACCCGGTGCAGGTACTGACGGCGGCCGCTGCCCGAGAGCCAGATGCCGATGATCGCGCCACCGACACCCAGCACCCCCGACCAGGGCTGGCCGTAGGCGTACTCGGCGATCATCATCCCCGCCGAGGCGTAGACGATCAGTGGCAGGGAGGCCCGGATCGACAGGCTGAACCCGGCCGTGAACGCGACCTGGCAGGCGAGCAGGGCCCCGCAGCCGTCGGCGCCCACCGAGGCCAGGACGATCGAGCCGGTGGTGATGGCGGTCATCCCGAGCAAGTACCGGCGCGCTGTGCCGGCGCCCGAGCACGCCAACTCGCCCGCGAGGCACACGGCGACGACGGCGTACACGAGCTGCCAAGGCCGGTCCGAGCCCGGGACGAAGCCGCCGCTGAGCACGGTGCCGATCGCGATGGCGATCACACCCCACTGGACGGCGAGATGCGTCCACCGGCTGGTGAACAGGTCCGTCACGATCACCGGGTCGAGTGTTCCACCCGGTCGCCCTCCGCACATCCACCCACGGATGGACCGCGGGTGGACGCCCGTGTCACGGCGCCTTGATCACCGCGGTGGCCAGCCGGACCACCTCGGCGATGACCTCGTCGAGCGGGATCCGGTTGCCGCCGATCGACCAGTGGTAGACCAGTTCGTTGACCGCGCCGATCAGCGCGACGCAGCCGAGGTGGAAGTCCCGCTCGGGGGCCTCACCCCTGGCGACCGCGCGGGCGGCCTCGGCTTCGAGCAGCGCGACCCAGCGCGCGCGCCAGTCCAGCCGGTGCCGCTCCACCGCGTCGCTGACGCCGATGATCTCCACATAGGACAGCCGGGCCCAGCGCGGGTCCTTGGCCGTGGTGGTGATGTACGCGCGGACCGCGAGTTCGATCCGCGGCGCTAGTACGGCGTCCGCGGCGTCGGCGAACGCGGCGGCCACCGCGCCGACGGCCCGCTCGATGACCTCGTCGTGCAGGGCCACCAACAGTGCTTCACGGCTCGCGAACTCCTCGTAGAAGTTGCGGGTGGACACGGTCGCGGTGGCGCAGAGCTTTTCGATTGAGGTCGCGGCGTAGCCGTCGTTGCCGAACAGCTCGAGGCCGGCGGCGAGCAGCCGCTCCCGTCGTTCCGCCCGGCGATCGGCCGCCGAACGCCCTCCGTACACCCGCGCGGGCAGTTCCCTGGAAGACACGCGTCAACTCTAGGCGTCTTCGGTCTCGTCCTCACTCACTCCATAAACATCGGATGTCTATGCCTCCGTCCAGGTGAAGAGGTTGGCCAAAACCCCACCATATCTGGAAACATGTCTGTCGCCGGTTCTTGATGTCAGCGAAACATAATATGAATCCGGAGGCTGCTCATGGTCGAGCTGTCCAGGAGAGCGATGCTGCGCACCGCTTCGGCCGCGGTGGGAACCGCCGCGCTCGGTGGACTGTGGGCTCAGGCCGCCCCGCCGTCGTCGGCGGCAGGCGACGTTCATCGCGGTGTCGCCGACGACGCCCGGATGGTCTGGACGCGCTTGCCGACCGGCTGGCAGCAGGCCCCGTTCCTGGCCAACGGCTTCCTCGGCGTCCAGGTCTACGCGGGCGCCCGGCCCCAGGTGCTCAAGCTGATGGTGAGCCACTCCCAGGTCCAGGACCAGCGCGGCCAGTGGGAGGCGGGCATCGGGCTGGCCCGGCTGCCGATCGGCTACCTCACGCTCACCTTCGCCGGGGCGATCACCGCCGTCGACTGGGCACTGGACCTCTACAACGCCGAGCTGGCAGGCACGATCACCACCACGCAGGGCTCGATCGCGTTCTCCGCGCTCGTCCACAACGACCTCGGCGTCCTGCTGGTCTCCCTGACCCCGACCGCGGGGGAGGCGGGCGCGGCCTGGGCGTTCCAGCCGCTGGAGTCGGCCACGACCCGCACGATCCGCAAGCCCCCGGAGTATGTCGCCAATCCCGCGCCCACGCTCGCCACCGACGCGGGGATCCAGTACACCGAGCAGCCGCTGCTCGCGGGCGGCGGCTACACCACGGCGTGGCGCGAGAAGACCGTCGGTGCCAGGCGGCTGCTCGCCGCGACCATCGCCTACAGCTTCCCCGAGCCCACGCACACCGCGGACGCGCTCCGCCGGATCAGGCTGGTGCTCGGGGTGAACCCGGACGTCCTGGTGGCGGTCCACCGCCGCTGGTGGAACGCCTACTACCGGCGCAGTCTCGTTTCGGTGCCGGACAAGCTCGTCCAGCGGTTCTACTGGATCCAGCTCTACAAGATCGCCGCCGCCACCCGGGCCGACGGGCCGGTCGTGTCCGAATGGGGCCCCTGGTTCCCCGAGGTCGGCAACAGCTGGACCGCGGTCTGGTGGAACCTCAACGTCCAGGTCACCTACCCGATCGTCAACAGCAGCAACCACCCCGAGCTGGACGCGGTGACCGCGACTTTCCGGCGCGACCACCCAACCTCGAGCTGTCCGTCCCGCCCGCGTACCGCGACGGAGACACCTATGCGCTGTGTGCTCCGGGTGTTCCCCGCGGTGCCGTCGAGCTGGGGCGACATCGCGCTGCAGGACTCCGCACGCAGGGCGCGTTCCTGCTCACCGCGTCCCGGGCGGGCGGGAAGACCCGCTGGATCAAGGTGCACAGCGAGGCAGGCGCGCCGTGCGTGCTGCGGACGGACCTCGACGGCGACCTGGTGGTGCGCGACGCCCGCGGCCGGGCGAAGCGCTGGCAGCGCCTCGCCAACGGCGACCTCCGCATCGAACTCGGCGGGGGAGAGGACGTGTTCGTGTACCGCAAGGGGGACCGGCCGGACATCACGGTGCGCCCGGTCCCGCCGAACGGCGCGTCGCTGCCGTGGGGGATGCCCTGATCAGGGGACGAGCGGCCGTACCTGTTCGGCGACGAAACGCACGAAGCCTTCCGGATCGGGTTCGTCCGCCGTCGGCTGGAGGACCACTGTCCCGGCTCCGGCGTCCACCAGCCTGAGCACGGCCTTCGCCACGGTGTCCGCGTCCCCGGCGACCCCGAGCCCGGCGATGGACTCGTCATGGGAGCGGGCGAGCTCGCCCCGGAGGCGGGCCGCCGCGTCCGGTCCGGTCGCGGTGTGGAGGTAGACGACCAGCTCGTGGTGGTCGGTGCGACCGGCCGTCGCGCGTCCTTCGTCGACGAGCTGCCGGGCTTGGCGCGCCACCTCGGGTGAGGCGGCGGCGTCGAGGATGGTGCCGTCAGCAACTTCGCCGCACAACCGCAGCGAGCGCGGCCCGGTCGCTCCGGCGTACACCGCCGGGGCGACCGGCGGCGGCCAATCGAGGGCGACGTCGTCGAGTTTCACGTAGCGGCCGTCCGTGGTGACGCGCTCGCCGCGCAGCAGCGCCCGCATCGCCACGAGGTGCTCGCGCAGCAGCGTCATGGGCGAGTCGACCCGGGCGCCGACCTGCGCCATCCAGTCCTGGACACCGTGGCCGAAGCCCAGAACGGCCCGTTCGGGGAACAGCCGGTGCAGGGTGGTGGCCTCCATGGCCGTCAGCGCGACGTTGCGCAGAGGCACCGGGAGCAGGCCCACGCCCACGCGCAGCCGGTCCGTCCAGGCCAGCGCGGCGGACGCGGCGGCGATACCGCTTTCGAAGAAGCAGTCCTCCCAGAGCCACAGTTCCTCCAGTCCCGCGTCCTCGGCCGCGCGGGCCACGTCACGAAGTCGTTCGGGAGCGAGCTGGGGGCGGAACACCGCGCCGAGTGTGGTCATGTGTTCAGTTGTAACGGTCGTAACCCGGGGGAACAACTGCTTTAGGCGCGGCGATCCTGGCTGCTGGGCGCGGAATAGGCCACAGTGGCAGCGAACCACCAGCGGCGCGCCCTTTTCGCGTCCAGAGCATTGCCCCTGAAGGCCACCATGACGGCGTTAAACGCCGTCATGGTGGCCTTCAGGGATAATCAGCGCGGGGTGAGCGTGGGGGTCAGAGTGGGTTGAATTCGCCAAGGGGGGCTGTGCAGAAGCCGCCGCCGAGGTGCTCTCCGGCGATGCCCGCCGGGGTCGGCATGGCAGCTACCTGCTCGGCGTAGGTCTCGGCGTTGTCGAGGGATTTGTAGCCCAGTGCCTCGGCTTCGGTCAGTGAGTAGACGCGGCGGGTGTTGTCGGAGACGCCCCAGATCAGGCGGTAGCCCGGGGAGGGGCAGCTCAGGCAGGCTTCGAACAGCCGGGCGGCGTCGTCCGGGGAGAGCCAGGTGGTCAGGCCGCGGGGGCCCAGCTGGATCGGGGTCTCGAAGCAGGATCCGATGCGGACGACGATGACGTCCATGCCGAAGCGTGAGTGGTAGAGGCTGCCCAGCGCCTCGATCGCCGCTTTGCTGACGCCGTAATAGGTGTCGGGGCGGGGGGTGGAGTCCGCGGGGACGCCGTTCTCGCCGCCTTCGTCGTTGCGCCGGAAGCCCACCGAGTGGTTGCTGGACGCCAAGATGACCCGGGGGACACCGGCCGTGCGGGCGGCTTCCAGGACCGTGTGGGTGCCGTTGACGTTGACGTCTAGGGTGGCCTCCCAGGAGTTCTCCCGGCTGTGGCCGCCCAGGTGGATGAGCGCGTCCGCGCCCGCGCAGGCTTCGGCCATCGCGGCGGAGTCGGTGACCGACGCGGTGACCAGCTCGACGTTCTCGCCGGGCTCGGCGGCCGACTGCGGGGCGAGGTCGAGCAGGCGCAGCACCCGGTCCGGGCGGCGGAGCCGGGAGCGCATCAGGTTGCCGACGATGCCGGCCGAGCCGGTGATCAGGACGCGCTGTACTGCCATGGAACGAATCCCCGTTCTGGGAGGGTAGGGAGGGAGCGGGAAACAGTTAGCGGATCCCGGCCCGGCGCAGGCGCTGGCCGAGTTCGGCGGTGGTCTGGGCGAGCAGTTCGCCGACGTGCTGGGCCTCGGCGTCGGTCACCTGGTCGATGGGCATCGAGCAGCTCATCGCGTCGGTGCCGGGGATCCGGTACGGGATCACCGCCGCGACGCAGCGGACGCCGAGGGTGCCTTCCTCGATCTCGGAGGCGAACCCGCGCTCGCGGGTCGCGGCGCACTCGGCGTGCAGCGCCTCCAGGGTGGTGATGGTTCTCGGCGTCAGTGGCGACAGCGTGTGCGGCAGCAGCGCGTCGATCTCGTCGTGGGTGAGTTCGGCGAGCAGCGCCTTGCCCAGCGCGGTGGCGTGGGTGGGCAGCGTGCGGCCGACGCGGGAGACCAGGTGGGTGGACCGCATCGACTCGCGGGTCTCCAGGTAGACCACCTCGGTGCCGTTGCGCCGGGCGAAGTGGGCGGTGAAGCCGGTCTTCTCGCGGATCAGTTCGAGCGCCTCGGTCGCGTAGGGCACGATCGCGTCGCGGTCCAGATACGCCGTGCCGCAGATCAGCGCGCGGACGCCGAGGCGGTAGCGGGCGGTGTTCGCGTCCGCCTCCAGCCAGCCAGCCTCCAGCAGCGTGCGTAGCAGTCCGTGCAGGCTGGACCTGGGGAAACCGGTCCGCGCGTGCAGATCCGACAGGGACAGCCAGACGTCGTTGGCGGCGAAGGTCTCGATGAGATCGATCGCGCGCCGCGCCGACTTCACGCCCGCCTGTTCCGTGCTGCCGGCACCGTTCGCGCCCGCGGCCGGCATATCCACCTTCTGTGGCATGTCGCGCTCCTCCAACCGGCCGTTGACTTGTGACTCCGGCCATATTAGCGTCCCGAACAACGTTCTTATGGATGAACATAATCACTATAACAGACTTCGTTCACAGATGTGAACAGTGGAAGGGGTCAACGGTGTACGTGATCGACGGGACAATGGGTCGCAAGCGCGGCTCCTGAGCAGCGGACTCCGCCGGGTCCCGAAACCACAAGAACGAAAGAGCTGAAAATTGATGGCACTGCCCAAGATCGAGCTGGACGGCCTGCTGGCGTTCCCGCTCACCCCCTTCACCGAGGACCTGGAACTCAACCTCGACGCGTTCGCGGAGAACGTCGAGAGCCACGTGGCGGCCGGCGCCGGCGCGCTGTTCGTCGCCTGCGGCACGGGTGAGTTCAGCGCGCTCGCGGCCGGTGAACACGCGGCGATCCTCGCCAGGGCCCGCGAGGTCACGGCCGGGCGGGTGCCGGTCTGGGTGGGCGCTGGGGGTGGCGCGGCGACCGCGCGGGCCGGGATCGCGGCGGCGCAGGAGGGTGGCGCGGACGGTGTCCTCCTGCTGCCGCCCTATCTCGTGTCCGGGCCGCCCGCCGGGCTGGTCGACCACGTCCGTTTCGCCATCGGCGAGTCCACGATCCCGGTGATCGTCTACCACCGTTCGCCCGGCGTGTTCACCCCCGCGTCGGCCGCGACGCTGCTGGACATCCCGTCGGTGGTCGGCCTCAAGGATGGCTTCGGCGACATCGAGCTGATGACCCGCATCGTCACCACGATCCGCTCGATCGACTCCGACCGCGCACGCGAGTTCCTGTTCTTCAACGGCCTCCCGACGGCCGAGGTGTCGGCGAAGGCGTACGCCTCGATCGGCGTGGCGCGCTACTCCTCCGCCGTGCACTGCTTCGCCCCCGAGATCGCACACCGGTTCCACCGGGCGCTGGCCGAGGGCGACGTCGCGGTCATGGACGCGCTGCTCGCCGGGTTCTACCTGCCGCTGGTGGCCTTGCGCGACGAGACGCCGGGCTTCGCGGTGTCGCTGGTGAAGTCCGCGGCGCGGCTGCGCGGCGACAAGGTCGGTTCGGTCCGCCCGCCGCTCGTCGAGCCGACGCCCGAGCAGATCGACCGGCTCGGCCAGATCGTCGAGCAGGGCTTCACCGTGCTCAAGAGCATCGAGGCCGTCTGATGAAGATCCTGGACGTGGTGCTGACGCCGGTGGCGTTCGCGGATCCGCCGCTGCTCAACGCGATGGGCGTGCACGAGCCGTTCGCACTGCGCGGCATCGTGCAGCTGAAGTGCGAGGACGGCGTCGTCGGTCTCGGCGAGTCCTACGGCGACCTCGCGTTCCTCGACCAGGTACGCAAAGTACTGCCGGAGCTGGCCGGGCACGACGTGTTCGACCTGCCAGGACTGCGCCGCAAGGTGGCCACCACGCTCGGCGAGGTCGTCTTCGCCGACGCCCACGGGCTGACCGGCGGCTTCTCCGTCAGCAAGACCGTCGCCAGCGTCTACGCGCTGTTCGAGGTCGCCGCGCTGGACGCGCAGGGCCACTGTCTCGGCCGCCCGGTGGTGGATCTGCTGGGCGGCAAGGCCCGTGACGCCGTCGACTTCTCCGCGTATCTGTTCTACAAGTACGGCGCGCACGTCGGTGCCGGGGAAGACTCCTGGGGCGAGGTCACCACGCCGGACGCGCTGGTCGGCGCGGCCAAGCGGATGATCGACGAATACGGCTTCGGCTCGATCAAGCTCAAGGGCGGCGTGTTCGCGCCGGACCAGGAGATCGAGGGCGTCCGCGCGCTCGCCGAAGCCTTCCCGGACCACCCGCTGCGCATCGACCCGAACGCCGCGTGGACCCCGGAAACCGGGATCCGCGTCGCCGAGGAGCTCGAAGGCGTCCTGGAGTACCTCGAGGACCCGACGCCCGGCATCGAGGGCATGGCGAAGGTCGCCGAGCGGGCGAACATGCCGCTGGCGACCAACATGTGCGTCGTCCGGTTCGCCGACGTCGCCCCGGCGTTCCGCGCGAACGCCGTCGGCGTCGTGCTGTCCGACCACCACTTCTGGGGCGGCCTGCGCGACACCCAGGCGCTTTCGGTCACCTGCGAGGCGTTCGGCGTCGGGCTGTCGATGCACTCCAACAGCCACCTCGGGATCAGCCTCGCCGCGATGGTGCACGTCGCCGCCGCGACTCCGCACCTGTCCTACGCCTGCGACACGCACTGGCCGTGGAAGACCGCCGACGTCATCGCGCCGGGCGCGCTGGAGTTCCGCGGTGGCGCCGTCGCGGTGCCGGACAAGCCTGGCCTCGGCGTCGAGCTCGACCCGGACGCGCTGGCGAAGGCGCACGAGGATTATGTCCGATGTGGACAGACGAAACGGGACGACGTGACCTACATGCGGCGCTACGTCGGCGATTTCGAACCCAACACGGCAAGGTGGTGACGCGATGAAGGTGGTCGGATACGCCTACCCGTGGGACGTCCTCGCCCCCGGTTTCGCCGAGCGGGCCGGCGGACTCGGCGTCGACGAGGTCGCCGTCGCCGTGTCGTACCACAGCGCCCGCGCGGCGACGCCCTGGTCGCCCGACGGCACCTCGGTCGTCGCCCGGCACGCGGCGCTGTACCGGCCCGTGCGGGCGGAGGTCTGGCACAAGCTCGTCCCGGCCGAGCCGGAGTGGGTCGACGGCCGCGACAGCGCGGGCGACGCGGTCCGGCTGCTGAACGCCGCCGGGATCCCCGCCGCCGCCTGGCTGGTGCTCACGCACAGTTCCTTGCTAGGCACGGATTTCCCCTACCTCGCGGTGACCAACTGCTTCGACGAGAGCTACCCCTGGGCGCTGTGCCCGGCCCAGCCCGCCGTGCGGGACTACGCGGCCACGCTGACCGCGGAGTGCGTCAGCGGGCTCGAGTTCTCGTCGGTGATCCTGGAGGCCTGCGGCCCGCTCGGCGCGGTCCACCAGCACCAGCACGAGAAGACCGACGGCGTGTGGGCGCCCGCGGTGGCTCGCCTGCTGTCGGTCTGCTGCTGTGACGCCTGCGCCGCGGGCTGGAGCGAAGCCGGTCTCGACGCGGAAACCGTGCGGGGCGAGCTGCGGGCCGAGGTGCGCAGGCTGCTCGGCACCGGTGACCTCGCCGTCACCGAGGACGAGCTGCCGCGGTCGCTGCGCGAGATCCTCCTGGCGACCCGGCAACGGGCCACCGACGCCCTGCGCGCGGCCGTGCTCGCCCAGCTCACGCCGGGCGCCAGGATCGTGCTGCACGGCGCGCTCGACCCCTGGGTCACCGGCGCGCTGCCGGGCCTGACCCCGGCCGCGCCGGACGACGTCGACGCCGTGGTGCTGCAGAACTGGGCACCAGGGCAGGCCAGTGTGGACGCTGTAGCCGCGGCCAGGGCGCAGCTGCCCGAGCGGGTGGCGGTCGGCAGCTACATCACCGCGGTGGCCGCGAACCCCGTGCCCGACATCGAGGCCTACGTCGCGGAGCTCGGCAAAGCCGGGGCCGCCGAGCTGCACCTCTACCACCTCGGCCTGGCCGGGCCCGCCCGCTGGCCGGACCTGCACGCAGCCTCGGACGGCGCACATAGTGTGGTCCAGGGCGGATAGTCCCAGTACTTTTCAAGGAGACAGTCAGACATGAGCACCGAAACCGACTCGGCCACCCTCGACCAGGTCCTGACCGCCGCGGCGGCCGCGGCCGGGCCCGCGGCGGCGACCACGCCCGCCGAGAGGGCAGGTTGGCTGGCGGCGGTGGCCGACGCGCTCGACGCGGCCGCGGACGAGCTGATCCCGCTCGCGGTCGAGGAGACCCACCTGCCCGCCGCGCCGCGGCTCAAGGGCGAGCTGGCCAGGACCACGTTCCAGCTGCGCCTGTTCGGCGAGGTCCTGCGCGACGGCGAGTTCCTCGGCGCGACCGTCGACCACGCCGACCAGAACTGGCCGATGGGCCCCCGCCCGGACATCCGCCGGGTGCTGGTGCCGATCGGCCCGACGCTGGTGTTCGCCGCCAGCAACTTCCCGTTCGCGTTCAGCGTCGCGGGCGGCGACACGGCGTCCGCGCTGGCCGCGGGCTGCCCGGTCGTGCTCAAGGCGCACCCCGGTCACGAGGGCCTCTCCACCCGGACCGGCGAGATCGTGCGTGACGCGCTCCTCGCCGCCGGTGCCCCGGACGGCTTCTTCGCCGTCATCCACGGCATCGACGCCGGTGTCCAGGCACTGAAGGACCCGCGCGTCGCCGCCGCCGCGTTCACCGGCTCGGTCCCCGGTGGCCGGGCGCTGTTCGACATCGCGGTGTCGCGCCCGAACCCGATCCCGTTCTACGGCGAGCTCGGCAGCGTCAACCCCGTGGTCGTCACGCCGGGTGCGCTCGCCGCGCGCGGCGAGGCGATCGCCAAGGCCTACGCGGGCTCGTTCAGCCTCGGCGCCGGGCAGTTCTGCACCAAGCCGGGCCTGCTGTTCCTGCCCGAGGGCCACGGCCTCGAGGACACCCTGCGCGAGGCGGTGACCGGCGTGGCCGGTCAGCCGATGCTCAACGAGAAGATCGCCGCGGGCTTCACCCGGCGGCTGTCCGAGCTGTCGGCGGCCCCGGGCGTCGAGGTGCTGGCCGACGGCAAGCCGGACGGGCCGGTGTTCACGCCGACCCTGCTGGCCACCACGGCGAAGGATTTCGCGCAGAGCGACGAGAAGGTGCGCGAGGAGTGCTTCGGCCCCGCGTCGCTGGTAGTCACCTACACCGACCAAGCCGAGCTCGTCGACGTCCTTGAGGGACTCGAGCCCGGCCTGACCGCCACCGTGCAGGGCGAGGAGGACGAGACCGAACTGGTCCGCAACCTGCTGCCGTCGCTGGCCAAGCTGGCCGGACGGCTGCTGTGGAACGACTGGCCGACCGGGGTGACGGTCAGCTGGGCCCAGCAGCACGGCGGCCCGTACCCGGCCACCACCGCCCCGGCGACCACCTCGGTCGGCACCTCGGCGATCGAGCGCTTCCTGCGCCCGGTGGCGTGGCAGGGCTTCCCCGACGCGCTGCTGCCCGAGCCGCTGCGCGAGAACAACCCGTGGCAGATGCCGCGGCGCACCGACGGAACCCGCTCGGACGCGTGGGTGGTCCGGCCGGGTGCTCACCGGCCGGAACGCTCCCGAACCCTT
>NZ_JAYMZS010000052.1:0-59068 GCF_035828755.1 Amycolatopsis sp. H20-H5
CCAGGCCCAGGCCGCCCACCAGGCTCACGAAACACCCACCGCGCTGTCGTATGCCACGTCGGAAAGAACCCCAAAACGGACACAAGAGCCACAAACGCAACGAACCAAACAGGTTAAACAACAAGCTGAGCGGTTCGCGCCGGTACTGCGCGTCACACGTTGACCGGCTCGCGGAGCTTCGCCGTGGCGAAGCCCTTGATGCCGTCGGCGAAGCTGGTCTTGGCCTTGAACCCGAGCAGGCGTCCGGCCAGCGCGGGGTCCGCGACCACGTGCCGGACGTCGGCCGGGCGGGCGCCGCCGAGCACCTTGGGCGCGGGGCCGTCGCACGCCCTGGCGAGCTCCTCGGCCAGTTCGCCGACGGTGTGCGGCTGGCCGGAACAGATGTTGAGCGGCGTGATCTCCCCGGCCGGGCCTTCGGCACGCAGCGCGAGGACGTTGGCCTCGGCCACGTCGTGGACGTGCACGAAGTCCCGCTGCTGACGGCCGTCTTCCAGCACTGTCGGCGCTTCGCCGCGCAGGAGCGACGAGCGGAACAGCGACGCGACGCCCGCGTACGGCGTGTTCTGCGGCATCCGCGGGCCGTAGACGTTGTGGTAGCGCATCGCCCAGACCGTGCCGCCGGTCTGCCTGGCCCACGCGCCCGCCAGGTGTTCCTGGGCGAGCTTGGTCGCGGCGTAGGTGCTGCGCGGCGCCAGCGGGGCGTCCTCGGGCACCAGCTGCCAGGCCAGGTCGAGCCCGCAGGTGCCGCAGGTGGGTTCGAACCGTCCTGCGTCCACATCGGACTGCCGCCGCGGTGACGGCGGGACGACGCCGTGCTCGGAGCAGGAGTACCGGCCTTCGCCGTAGACGACCATCGACGAGGCCATCACCAGCTTCGACACCCCGGCCGCGTGCATCCCGGCCAGCAGCACCGCGGTGCCGTAGTCGTTGTTCAGCGCGTACGACGGCGCGTCGGACGGGTCGATGCCGTGCCCGACCACCGCGGCCTGATGACACACGACGTCGACGTCGGCGAGCAGTTCGGCAACCATCTCGGTGTCCGTCACGTCGCCGCGCAGGAAACGGTGACGGCCGGTGTAGGCCGGTGGGGTGGACGAGCCGTGGGCGGTCGGCAGCAGGCTGTCGAGCACCACCACCTCGTCGCCGGAGTCGGCCAGCAGGTCGGCGATGTGGGAGCCGATGAACCCGGCTCCTCCGGTTACCAGTACGCGCACCTGGCTCACCGTAGGCGGGTCCGTGGCTCCTCGCCGGGCCGAGCGGCGGCACGTCATGGTTTCGTCAGAACTCGGGCGGGCACCTCCAGTCGATCTTCCGGCGAAGTGACTAGTCTGGGCTCATGGAACGCAGTGCACAGCGGCTCGGCCGCGCTCTCGTGGTCATCGTGGACGATCGCACCGCGCACGGGGAGCACGAGGACAGCACGGGCCCCTTGGTCACGGAGCTGCTCGAAGAGACGGGGTTCATCGTCGACGGCGTCGTGGTGGTCGACGCCGAGACGACCGGCATCCGCAACGCGCTCAACACGGCCGTGATCGGTGGCGCCGACCTGGTGATCACCGTCGGCGGGACCGGGGTCTCCCCGCGGGACCGCACCCCCGACGCGACGGCGGGCGTGCTCGACCGGCCCATCCCTGGCATCGGCGAGGCGCTGCGCGCCTCCGGGCTGGCGGCGGGCGCCGTGGACGCGGGGATCTCCCGTGGCCTCGCCGGGGTCTCCGGCAGCACCCTGGTCGTCAACCTGGCCGGTTCACGCGCCGCTGTCCGCGACGGCATGGCGACGCTCTCCTCCCTCGTCCCGCACGTGATCGACGAGCTCTCCGGCCTCGACGAGGTCTGAGCGGCCCCTGCGGACGGGCCGGGCCAGGCCGCCCGGACCCGGCCCCGCGCGCTGGTGGGACGATGGGTCCATGCCAGGCGCAGACGACAAGAGCACCCAGCCCGAGCGGCCGAGCCGCCGCCGGGTCGACGAGGTCTTCGGTGACGTGCTGCCCGAAACCACCTCCGACGAGCGGGAGCCGGAGCCCCGCACGCCGGACTCGGACTCCTGGTACCTGGAGAACCGGCCGCCCCACCACGATCGCTAGCCGCGGTTGCCCTGCTGGGCGCGCAGCAGGTCGCGGATCTCGATGAGCAGCTCGACGTCGGTCGGCTCGGCCGGGCCCGCCTCTTCGCCGCGCTTGCGCCGCTCCTGCACGTGCTTGACCGGCAGCACGATCGCGAAGTAGACCACGGCCGCCACGATCACGAAGTTGATCGCGGCGTTGATCACGCCACCGAAGTCCATGAACGTCGCCTGGTTCGCGCCGAGGATGCGGAAACCGAGGCCCTGCGCCGCGTCCGAACCGCCGATCGCGCTGATCAGCGGCTTGACCAGGCCGTTGGTGAAGGCGGTGACGATCGTGGTGAACGCCGCGCCGATGACCACCGCGACCGCCAGGTCGACGACGTTGCCGCGCATCAGAAAGTCTTTGAATCCCTTGAGCACTCGAACTCCTTTAGCCGGGGGCGGTTCGTCCACCACCCCGTTCTCCGGGGGGACCGCGCCCACCGTGGCAGGCCGGGCTAGCGGAGAGTAACGGTTACCGGTCGTTCCAGCGAAGTCGCGGCCACTTGCGCCGCGACGTCCGTGGGTAGCGCGAGCAGCACCAGTGGCCCTTTGTCCGGCCCGCCCGGCCCGGCTCGCCCGCCGGGGTCCGGCCGTTTCGCGGTGACCACCACGGCCATGCTGGCCAGCACGGACTTCCCGTGCCCGGCTTCCCCGGCGGCCACGACGTCCACCCGCTGACCGGGCCGCAGCAGGTCCGCGACCCCGGGGTCCGCCAGCCGGACGGGCAGCGTCGCCGTCCCCGGATCACCCGGCCCAGGGATACCCGGGCCGACCAGCCGGACGTCGGTGAGCGGCTCGCCCGCGCGGGCGGCCCCGGCGAGGAGACGGCCTTCGAACGCCTCGACAGCTCCGGTCGAGCCCTGCGGCCGCACGGCGTCCGGCAGGTCGACCAGCTTGACGTCCGGCGCGTGCAGCACGGTGCCCGCGGGCAGGTCGCGCGCCGACACCACCGTGGCTGTCGCGGGGGCACCACGGGCGGGCGTGGGCCGGAGCAGGAGTGCGCCGCCGGTGAGCAGGAGTGCGGCGGCCAGCCAGCGCCGCAGCAGGCGGCTGGGGCGGCCGTGCAGTCTCAGCAGAGCGGTCTTGAGCGGCGCCACGGCGTCCATGGGTGTTCCCCCTCGTCCGATCCCGGCGAGGTACGGGTCCGTCCTCGCCTGATCGACGTTAGGGCCGCCGGCGTGGCCCCTGGAAGCACTGATCCCCCCACCTGTGGACAAGTGGGGGGATGTGGACAACCTGAGCCGTCAGGAAGAGGCCGCGGCGGTTTTTGTCGTACCAGGGGAGGATGATGCCGAGCTCGTGCTCGAGCTGCTGCTGGAACTGCCCGAGCTGCTCGAATCCGACTTCGCCGTGGCCGACGAGGAGGACGAGTCCGATTTCGCGGTCTCGCTCTTGGCCGGGGCGGCGGTGGTCGCGGCGGCGGCGGCCTTGTTCGAGGACTCGCGGGAGTCGGTGCGGTAGAAGCCGCTGCCCTTGAAAACCACCCCGACCGAGCTGAAGACCTTGCGCAGCACACCGGAGCACTGCGGGCAAACGGTCAGGCTCGCGTCGGAGAACGACTGCACGGCTTCGAAGCGGTGGTCGCATTCCTTGCAGGCGTACTGGTAGGTGGGCACTGCTTGCTCCTTCGTGCGCTGGCACTCTCGCTATCTGAGTGCTAACACCAATTGTGCTTGACGGCATTCCCCCAGCGCAAACCCCGGTTGCTCACACTGCCCAGCGGACCACGCCGAGGCCGGGGGTGAGGGCACCGGAGACCCGCACGTCATGGGGTTCGCCGGGCAGTCGTTCGACCAGTTCAGGATCCCGCACGACGGCCAGCAGGTCCGCATCGGGTGAGAGATGGACCAGCGAGCGGTCGTAGAACCCGGCGCCGCGGCCCAGCCTCGTCCCGCGCCTGTCCACCGCGAGCGCGGGCACCAGCACCAGCCCGGCCTCACCCAGGGTGGGTGAACCCAGTCGTGGGCCCGCGGGCTCGCGCACCCCGCGCAGCCGCCCCGGGACGAGCGTGTCCGGACCGGCGTACTCCGCCCAGTCGAGCGGTCCCGGCACCGGCGGGATCACCGGCAGCAGCACCCGCGCTCCGGCCTCCTGTAGGGCTTCTAGCAGGGACGATGAGCCGGGTTCGGACCCGAACGGCACGTACGCGCACACCGTCGCGGGGGACGTCTTCCCGACCAGTTCGGCGGCCGCGGCGGCGAGCGCGGCGGCGTCGGCGGCGTGCTGCCCGGCGCTCACCGCGGACCGCTCGCGCAGGAGCAGTGCGCGCCACTCCGGCTTGCTCAGGTGCTCATTGCCCGGCCCGTGCATGCGACCAGGTTAGGCTTTGCGCCCATGACGGGCGCCGCAACCACCCACACGTTCAGAACCGCCATCGTGCCGGCCGCAGGCCTCGGCACCCGATTCCTGCCGACCACCAAAGCGGTCCCCAAGGAGCTGCTCCCGGTGGTCGACACACCAGGGATCGAGCTGGTCGCGGCCGAGGCCGCACAGGCCGGCGCGACCCGACTGGTGATCGTCACCTCACCGGGCAAGGAATCGGTGGTCAAGTACTTCGAACCGCAGCCCGAGCTCGAGCGGCGCCTCGAGGAGAAGGGCAAGATCGAGCTGCTGGAGAAAGTGCGCCGCGCGCCCGCGCTCCTGCAGGTCGAAGTCGCGATCCAAAAGGAAGCGCTCGGGCTGGGACACGCCGTCGCGCAGGCCGAGCCGAACCTGACCGACGAGGACGAGGCCGTCGCGGTCCTGCTGCCGGACGACCTCGTGCTGCCCGCCGGGGCCCTCGACACGATGTCCGCCGTGCGCGCGCAGTACGGCGGCAGCGTGCTCTGCGCGTTCGACATCCCCAAGGCCCAGATCTCGCCCTACGGCGTGTTCGACGTCTCCGACACCGACGACCCGGACGTCAAGCGGGTCCACGGCATGGTGGAGAAGCCGAAGCCCGAGGACGCGCCGTCGACGTACGCCGCGGCGGGCCGCTACCTGCTCGACCGCGCGATCTTCGACGCGCTGCGGCGGATCACCCCCGGCTCCGGCGGCGAGCTGCAGCTCACCGACGCCGTCGCGCTGCTGATCGAGGAGGGGCACCCGGTGCACATCGTCGTGCACCGCGGCGGCAGGCACGACCTCGGCAACCCGGGTGGCTTCCTGAAGGCCGCGGTGGACTTCGCGCTGGAGACGCCCGAGTACGGGCCGGCTCTACGAGACTGGTTGATCGAGCGGATCGGGACCGAACGCCCATGACGGACTCCATCGACGCCGGGTCCGGCCCGGAGATGACCCTGGTGCCCACCGACGACGAAGCAGGCGGCGACTTCCGCTCGGTCGACGCCCAGATCGCGCTGACCCTGGACGCCGCCGTGCGCCCGAGGCCGGTCCGGGTCGCCATCTCCGAGGCCCAGGGCCTGCTGTGCGCCGAGGAGGTCGTCGCCGAGCACGCGCTGCCCGGGTTCGACCAGGCGGCGGTCGACGGCTACGCGGTGCGCAGCGTCGACGTCCACACCGCCGGGCAGGAGGCCGTGCAGCTGCCGGTGGTCGGCGAGATCGCCGCCGGTTCGCGCCAGCCGCGGCGGCTGCAGCCCGGCCAGGCCGTCCGGGTCGAGACCGGCGCGCCCCTGCCGACGCTCGCGGACGCCGTGGTGCCGACCGGCTACACCGACGGGCACCAGGCCAAGGTCACCGTGCACCGCTCGGTGCCGTCGGCCGGGTACGTGCGCCGCGCGGGCGAAGACGTCCAGATCGGCGATGTCGCGGTCCGGAAAGGGGACACGATCGGGTCGGCTCAGGTCGGCCTCCTGGCCGCGGTCGGCCGCGCGAAGGTGCTGGTCTACCCGCGGCCGCGGGTGTCGATCGTGTCCGTGGGCGACGAGCTGGTCGACATCGACCGGACGCCCTCGATCGGGCAGGTCTACGACGTAAACTCCTACGCGCTGTCAGCGGCCGCACGCGACGCGGGCGCCGAGGTCAGCCGCGTCGGCATCGTGTCGAGCGAGCCGAAGCGGCTGCGGGAGATCGTCGAGGGACGGCTCCTGATGTCGGAGATCGTCGTGGTCGCCGGTGGCGCGGGCGGCGGTTCGGGCGACGAGGTGCACGCCGCGCTGTCCGACCTCGGCCGGATCGACATGACCCGCGTCGCGATGCACCCCGGCTCGGTCCAGGGCTTCGGGCGCCTCGGCCCGGACTCGGTGCCGACCTTCCTCATCCCCGGCAACCCGATGAGCGCGCTCGTGGTGTTCGAGGTGCTGGTCAGGCCACTGATCCGTGCGGCAAGGGGCACCCGCAACCCGCATCGGCGGATCGTCAGCGCGAAGCTGCTTTCGCCGATCACCTCGACGAAGGGCCGCAAGGGCTTCCTGCGCGGCCAGCTGCTGCGTGACGAGGCCAACGGCGAGTACCTGGTGCAGCCGCTCGGCACGTCCGGCGCGCATTTGCTCGCGTCGCTGGCCGAGGCGAACTGCCTGGTCAACGTCGACGAGGATCTCACCGAGGTGGCCGCGGGCGAGCAGGTCAAGGTGACTTTCCTGGCGCAGCGGGCGTAGCGGGGACGGATGAGTTCGGTGTCCGGGATTTCCATGCAGCTCGAGAGCAGGCATCCGGGCTGGCCCGGCAAGCCCGGCTCGCTGCGGGTCCCGGCCGGGGTGGTTTCGGTCCGTCCGGTGCGGCTGCGCGACGCCGGCGACTGGAGCCGGATCCGCCTTCGCGACCGGGCCCATCTGGAGATGTGGGAGCCGACCGGCGTCGGCCCCTGGCCCGACCGCAACGCGTTCTGGTCCTGGCCGTCGCAGTGGGCGGCGCTGCGAGCGCTCGCCAGGCGCGGCCAGTGCCTCCCGTTCACGATCACGGTCGAGGGAAAATTTGCGGGCCAGATCACTGTGGGTAACGTCATCCGTGCGTCACTCCGCTCGGCCTGGATCGGCTACTGGGTTTCGACGGACTTCGTCCGCGGCGGGGTGGCGACGGCCGCGGTCGCGCTGGTCGCCGATCACGCGTTCGGCGCCGCCGGGCTGCACCGGCTGGAGGCGACGGTTCGTCCGGAAAACACCCCCAGCCTGCGGGTTCTCACCAAGGCGGGGTTCCGGCAGGAGGGCCTGTTCGAGCGCTACCTCGACGTCGACGGGGCCTGGCGCGACCACTTCTGTTTCGCGATGACCCAGGAAGAAACCGGCCGTGGCCTGGTCGCCCGGCTGATCGCCGCCGGGCGCGCCGAGTACGCCTGAGACCGCCCGCCGGCACCCGAGGGTGACCGTCTCAGGGCCGTAATCGCGTTACCACATGCCGTGAGTTTCACCTAATTTGGTGACGTATTTCCGCGAATAAGGTCGGCGAGTCTGCGGCGCGTGTGTGACTGTTGTGGCTAGCGTGACAACAGCGAAGGATCGGGGGAGGTGACGGGAGATGCCCAGTTCGGTGATCATCGTCGCGCTCGCCGCGGCATGGCTCGTCGTTCTCGTGCCCATGGTCGCGCGCAAGCGCCAGCAGGTCGCGAGGACGGCCGACTCGGCGCTCGCCGCCCGTGTGGTGCGCAGCGGGAGCACACGCAGCGAGGGACGGGAGAATTTCGCCATGTCCGAAGAGCCGTCGGTAGAGGACGACCTGGCCGAACTCGAGGCCGAACTGGACGAGGACCTGGAGGAGGAGCTCGAACCCGAGCCCCTGCCCCAGCCTACGCGCCGGGAACGCGCCGAGACCGAACGCCGGCACCACGGCTACCGGCCAGGCCGCGGCGGGTTCGACCCCGAGGCCGCCGAGATCGCGGCCCGCGCCAAGTACGCGTTCCGCCAGCGAGTGGTGGTCGCCCTGCTCGTCGTCGCCGTCGCGACGGCCGCGGTGGCCGGCTTCCTGTTCCCGATCGTGTGGTGGGCCAACGCACTGGCCGACGCCGTGCTCGTCGGCTACCTCGCGTACCTGCGCCGCCAGGTGCGCATCGAGGAGGAGATCCGCCAGCGCCGCCTCGCCCGCTACAACACCCGGCCCGCCCACGAGTCCGCTTACGAGCCCAGCCGCGCGGTCATCGAGGACGAGCCGATCGAGGACATCCAGGTCGTCGCCGCCGAACGTCGCGAGATCGTCGAGCGCAAACCCTCGCCGATGTCCCGCGTCCGCAGGCACGCCGTGGTCGTCGACCTCGACGACGAAGACCCCGCGTTCCACGAGCTCGACGAGCCCGGGACCAGGAGCTTCCGCCGTGCCGTTGGCGAGTGACCCCCCGGCATTGGTGCTCGATGAGCCCTGATAAGCTCATCGAGCACTAAGGGGCTGTAGCGCAGTTGGTAGCGCGTCTCGTTCGCATCGAGAAGGTCAGGGGTTCGATTCCCCTCAGCTCCACAACGTTTCACAACCCGAACTCCCGGGCTTTTGGACAGGCGCCTGCGATATTTGTCTATTCGTTATGGACTTGGTCCAAGCGCTGAGTGCGTGATCCGGCCTGGTGCGGCTCGCCGCGAGCGTCACGTTAGGAGACGAGCGGCACGTGCATAGCCCTGTGTGCGCCTCGCTTTGATCTTCAGCAGGGTCAGGATCTTCAGGCCAGTCCTCCGGCGGGGTCGCTCCGGGTGAACAACACGATTAGGGGCCACCGTCAGGCACGCGCGTTCGGCTAGATCAGCTCGATGGAAACCGGTTGCGGAATCGCTCTATGTGCAGTTCGGTGCCACGAAGTAGTCCGCTCTCGATCTCTGCGGGATATGCGGTGTCGTCCTCGTAGAGGAGATGACCGAAGTAGAACGTGCCGGGCACGGCGGCAGCTTCACGTTCCAGGGCACGGAACCGCTTGCCCTGCTCTGACCAGCCTCGGTTCAGGGCTCGATGCTGTCGGAAGATGTTGGGGCCGAACTCTCCGCCGGACAGATGTGGGATCAGATGTCCTCGGTCCACTGGGGTGCCGTCAGGGTCCGGTGGCAGCGGAAATCCACGCTGGTAAGAGGCATCACGGCTGCCGACGGCAGATGGTGTGATCGCCCACGCGGCCACGGTCCGATCCTCCTGCGCCGCACCTACGGCGCTGGCCAGGTCGAATAAGTAGGTGGCTCCGGCCTGTTCGAACAGGACTAGTGAGCAGTTCGACCACTCGCGCTCGTAGCGCTCTGCTACCGCATCGAGCAGTCTCCGACCAAGATCCGCGTCGGGCAGTGGCACTTCTGAGCCCTGTACCAACGCTGCGTAGTCCACTGACAACCCGGTCATTGAGCTGTTCTATACCAAGTCGATCGAACCGCATGCCCCGGACGCACGTCGATCTAACGGCGGGATGGAGGGGCTTGGTGACGCGGCGGCCCGTGGCCGCGGCGAATCCGTCCGAAATCGACGTCGGTGCCTCGACGCCAAGGATCCCGGCGGGCATCGTTAACACCTCCGACCATGCGCACCAGCACGGCGCAAAGAGCCCAACCGCCGCCGGCGTCGATCCCGACGTTCGGTAGCGGCCGAGGGGGAGAGGGCGCCGGTCAGGGCGACGTCTGCTGGAGGGCAGCGGAAGCTCGCTGAAGGATGTTCTGCGCAGATCGGCCCAGACGGACAAATGGGCGACGTGCGTTGGCCGCCCGGGCAAGGCGGGACGCTTCAGCTGCAGCGTGCGCTTTGGTGAGCTTGGCTCGCATGTCGCCAGCTCCAGTCATCGGCTCATACATGCACCCGGCCCGGGACTCGACCTGGAGGTGCTCAAGGGTATGAGTTGCAAGCGAGTAGCGCAGAGGACTCGGTGCGCTGAGGCCTCCCGGAGCCACCACAAGGCTGACGAATTGGCTGAGCATGGACGCGGTGACCGAGGGGGCCAGCAGGGAGACGTTCTCGCGTGCGGGCGCGTCGAGACCGGCGCGCTTGATATAGGCGTCGTCGTCGAAGAGCCCGGCGCGGTCGCGGGCGACCTGGGCGCCGTCGATCTGGCCGTTGCACATCAGGCAAGGCCGGCCGGGGCTGATCACGTGGGTCCGCCACGTCGCGTTGCGCATGCCGTGGTCGGCGAACGGGGTGATCGCCAGGCCACCGTCGATTACCGGGATCAGGTCGCTGTAGGCGAGCTGGTTGAGGACCGCTCTCGGCCATGGGCGGTCGACGCAGCTAAAGATGATGTCGTAGTCCAGCGCGAGCTGCTCACCGTCGGGCTCGCACACGCTGAGGTCGAAGCTCTCGATCTCGGGTATGGCGGTGGTCGTCGCCGCGCGCAGGGCTCGCCGCGCCACGTACACCTTGCCGCGGAACAGGCGAGCGTCCAGCCGGGTCGCCGTGACGAGACGGTCGAGATTGACCTCCTCGACCGTGTCAAAGTCCATCACGGCGACGTTCTGGACGCCGGCCTGCGCCAAGCGGATAGCGAGGTCGAGCCCGACCGTGCCGGCTCCGACGACGAGGATCCTAAGCCGCGCCAGGTCGCGCTGAATGGCCTCGCCCCAGGCCGAGACAGTCCGCACCTGCGAGTTGGTGACGACGGGTGCAGGCCGGACCACGTTGTTCCAATGGATTCGGAACCCGGGGCCGACGACGCGGACGCTCTCCGCGTCGCGGTGCCCCCGGTCGGGGTCCCATGTCCTTGCCGACCAGGTCCGGTCGCCCGCCAGCGTCATACCGATGAGCGGCTGCCCGGTGATGATCTCCGCGACGTGGGCGTAAGACCGCTCTGTGTCGCGGTCAACCCGGCTCATCCCCTGCCAGCCGATGCCGCCCGGATGGGAGTGGAGCAGAGCGACGCCGAGGTCGTTCGCGGCGGCCAAGCTAGCCGCTCTGACGACGTAGCTGCCCTGGAACGACGCGGTGCCGTGCACCGTTCGCTCACCAGGCAGAGGAAGCACCAGGCCAGCAAGAAGGGCGGTGGTGCGGCGAGAACCAGTTGAAGGCCGGTACAAGGCCAGGCAGACCTCCTCCTGGCCGTCGGCCCGGAGCAGGTGTTCGGCGCCCCGCGCGTCGAGGTCGGTGGTCATCGCCACCGACTTCCTGATCACTGTGCACCGCCCAGGACACCGCGGACATGGGCGAGCCACGCCGCCGCTAGCGACGGGGCCGTACCCCAACATTTGATCTCACGGGAATGCGACCGCCAGCCCGGCTTGGGCGAGGCGCTTATGTTCGTCGCCGAGAACGTGATCTCCCCGGGCAAGTGGATCCAATGCGGCGGCGCCGTGGGCCAGGGCGCGACCTCGTCCAGCAGGACCCCGGTGCGTACGGCCTTGCCCGCGAGCGCGCCCGAGACCGGCACCACGATGTAGAGCACCAAGCCCGACTCCACCACGGGACCGACGTCGAAGGCCCCGAGCGCGGCCACGAAAGCCTCGACGCCGGTCACGGGGGTGACGTTGAGGGTCACGCCACTGTGCCCTGCTGGTTGACGCTGACGAACACGTCGCCGTTCTTGATGTCGATCTCCTGGTTGTCCCGGAAGGTCTCCACATGGCCACGGTCGCCGACGCGCGTCAGGTCATAGCCCGCCGCAGGCAGACCGGCAAGGCCCAGCAACTCCGCCGCGGTGTGGCGGTGGCCTTCCACAGTGAAGGGGCGTCCGTCGATAGTGATGTGGATCTTGCCGTGGTCGCCATGGCGTCCGTCTTCGATGGACACGGTCGACTCCTCTCGTCGGTAGCGGCTCCGGGCTGATGCCCTGGAGCCCGCTTCAACCAGTCGCGACGTCGCACCGCGTGCCGCTGTCCCGGCGGCGACATCGGGGCCGAACGGCTACCGTTCGATGCGGACGGTGACCGGACAGGGCGGCGCGATGCGACGTTTGGGGGCCTGGAAAGGAAAGGGCTGGCTTCCGGCTGGTCCCGCTGAGGAGGACCACCGGAGACATGGCGCGAGACCAACGACGGCCGCATGCCCTGCTGGCCCGACTGACGGGCGAGCGGGGTGAGCCGTTCCTGCCGGAGGCGGGACAGCTCTACCGGGTCAACACCTTGATCTACGGCCAGGACAAGGCTGCCGCCCGGCCCGCCGTGGTCGTCTGCGTGCCGCCGAGCCAGGCATCGAAGAGCCCGATTCGCATCGTCACCAGGACGTCGAAGCACGAACGGGGGATCAAGCATCCCGCCGACAAGTCGTTGAATCTCAACCGCGACGGCACGTTCTCCGTCCTGGTCTCGGTCGAGCAGCAGCTCTGGAGGCCGGAGAACGTCGAGCTGCTGGGCGTGCTGCCCGAACCGTACCTGGCTCAGGTAATTGAGAGGTTCTACTCATGACGGCGCGCGAGGAGCTCCTGGGCACCGGCTGGCTCGGGCGGGAGGGAGCTGAGCTCCTGTACCGGACAGTGCGGTTGGTCGCGGTCGGGCACGGATTTCCGCCGCCGCGAGGTTCGCAGAGGTGGGACGAGAGCGCGGGGATCGAGATCGCGCACGGCTTCCTCGAAGGTGAACGGGGCGCTCGCCGGCTCCGGGACATCGCCATCCGGTCGGTGGACGACCGATCGTTCGAACGCCTGCTGGACGCCGCCGTCCACAACTTCCTGCGAGACCTCTCCCGGCAGACCGACTTCGGCAAGCTCATCCTGCGGGTGAAGGAGATCCTCCGGGACGAGGCCGAGTTCGAGCAGGTGCCTGGCAAATCCAATCGGTGGACGCTCGCTGGTGGCGAGTCCCAGCCGAGCACGGTCTCGCCCGGGGCCCTGACCGCCGCGATCGCCGGGACTAAGATCAACGTCCCCAAATGGTCGAGTGACCGGCGGGACGCTCCGCTGGCTGACCGGCCATCGTTCGTGCTGCTGATGACTCGTGTGCTCACCGCGGCGGAAGGGAGCCTGGACACCGACGATCTTGCCCGCGTGCTCACCTCGCGTCTGGATCACCGCCGGACCGCGCTCGCGACAACCATGGACATCGAGGAGTACGTGTCCGAGCGTGCGCTGGTGGAAGGTGATTCGGGCACCTCGGCCGTCGCGGAACTTCACGCCGCCGACCTCTTCAACACCCTCTCCGACCGAGAGCGGATCATCCTCGCCGCCGACCCACAGGCCACGGTGCGCGCTCTGGCGCAACAGCTCGATGTAGGCAAATCGCAGGCGGCTCTGCTGCGTGAGCGGCTGTTCGACCGACTGCGGTGCGACCTCGACGGCGAAGACGACATCGATGCGGTGGTTGCCCGCCTGGCCTACCTCTGCGGAGAGTGGATCCGGAAGTGGACACCGGCGAACGGTGCGACGTCTGATGACTGATGCGTCCAACTATCCGGGGAGAAACGACATGGCCGCAAACGTCCATCCCACATCCGGCGAACTCGGGATCGCGGCGCGGGATCCCGAACGAGCTGCCGCCATACTCGACCACATCCATAACTGCGTCGCCTGCCGTGTTCGACTTGCACGCATCAGCCGTGACCTGGGTTTCGAGCCACCGGACAACGACAGCCTGCAACGCGTCTTGGCCGCGTCGTCGCCACTTCCGGACGGCCTGGGAGAGCTCATCCGAGCCGAGCGAGACGGAGATCCCCAACCGGGCGAAGTGTGGCGGGTTGGTCGAGACGAGGCGTTGCTGGTATGGACTCGAAGGGTCTTCGACGACGGCATCGCCGATGTCGTCCCATTGGTCCTCGACATCGAGCTGGCCGACGACGAATCGGTCTTGGTCGGGGCGGATGCCACCCCGCTCGCCACCAAACTCGCGGCCATGGTCGCGCTCCGGACCCACATCGACCTCGGCGCCTTCATCAACAGGATCGGAGATCTCGACCTGCACAAGGAGGTCAACGAGGTCATGACCGCTGTCAGGGAAGGCCGGCGGCCGAGTGGCGTGCCAGTTGGGCCGCCGATCGAGGACGACAGCGACCGCCGGATCGAATACCGACAAGCACTCCGAGACTTCCTCAGCGAGCTCACGCCCGATGCCTGGGCCGAAATCACGTCCGCCGAGGTTCAACTGGCAGGCGAGCGACAATTCGCCGAGAAGTCTCCCAGCAGGCTTGACGGGGCCACGGAGCTTCTCATCGAGCGCGTGGACGGCGTGCAGTGTCGAACTGTCGACGAATACTCGTCTGCGTTGAACGATGGAGCGTCGGCTCGCGCCGTTCTGAAGGTCAGCTGCCTGGACACCGCCGTGCTCATCGTGATGATCGAGGGCGGGCCGTACGAGACGAGTGAGATCGTCGAGGCGTGCAAGAAAATGATCCAACACGAGAACGACGTGGAAGCAGTTGCCGTCACCATTCCCGGAATGAATTGGCTGACGTCGCTCTTCACCAGCTCCTCACTGCGTCAGGCGATTGGGCTTCCTCACGGTGCAGATATTGGACCGCAAGCGGTGTTCGAGGGGCATCATCTCGTCGACACACTCGCCAAGCACTTCGACGGAGCGACAACGGTGTGGGACCTGACAGAACAGCTCGTCGACCGTAAGGACGGTTGGGACCTGCGCCGAGTCGTCTCAGCACATGCCGAGGCAGCCATCGAGGCGGTCAGAGAACAGGGCCGGCGCGCTCATCAGGCAGCGAAGAAGGCGGCATGGCAAGCGGTTCCGGCCGGCTTGGCCGAACAGGTGGCGCGATTCGTCGACGCGGTCGTCAACAACCATCCGGCTGACGAGGCGTTGGACGAACTCGGGCTGGAGGAGGATCTCCGGTGATCAAGAAACTAACGCTGACCAACTGGCGCAGCTACGAGGACGTCACCATCCCGTTTGGACCTGGGACAACCTTTGTCGTCGCCTCCAATGGAATCGGCAAGTCTTCGCTGATGGAGGCTTTGCGCTGGGCGCTGTTCGGCAAGATAGCTCGCGACGGTCACGCTGCGATCCGTGTCGGTGCTGCCTCAGCCACTGCAGCTGTCGAACTCGACCTTCCCGACAGGCGAACCCTGACAGTTGAGCGAATCCTCTATAAAAAGCAGCAGGGTGCAACGTCCGAGCCGATGGTGTGGCTCGATGGCGAGGCTCTGACGCAGGAGCAGCTTGAACGTCAGCTGGGTGAGATCTACCAAACCGAGCCGACCTTCTTGGCCAATTTGACGGTGCCGGAGGTCAGGGGACAGCAGAGCGGTGCGGCAAAGCTCGACTTCGCCGATCACCTCGGTCGCTACTACGGAATCGACGCGCTCAGTGCGGCCGTGGAACGGCTCACTGTGCTTCGCAAGCAGGTTCAGAACGGCATCAAGCAGATCAAGGGTGAGAACTCGGTCACTGCCAAGCGGCTCGATGATCTGAAGGCAGCGACTGATCGCGCTGCAGTGGATGTCTCAGCTGCCAGCGCGGAGCACCAGACTGTGCGAGAAAGGCTTGATCGAGCGCACGAACGTGAACGTGCTGAAGCCGCGTTGCGGACCTGGGAGGGGGAACAGACCGCTTGGGTTGAGGCAGCGACAAACCTGACTCGGTCGATCGCGCAGGCGATTGGTCGCGACGTCGGCGTCGAGGACGCCGAGAGCGTGCTTGACGAGCGCTTGACCGATCTGGATCGACAGCTGGAGGCTGTTCGGGTCGAGATCGCTGTCGCCCGTGAACGGGAAGCTGCGTTGAAGCGGAATGACCAGCGCCTCGGCACAGTTCACGACGACTGCCCGGTGTGCCGGCGCCCGGTCGACGAATCGACGATCGCATCGGCCCATCAGACGAACGAGCAAGACGTTGAAGTAGTCCGAGATGTCATCAGGCAACGGTGCGACATCGAAGAAGACATCGTCGCTCGGCGAGAAAGCTTGACTGAAATCCGGGCTCGGTGGAGGCGGCTGCGTCGTCCTGGAAATCGGCCACAGTCCGCAGACGGTGATGGTGACGCTACTGCTTCCGCCGAGCTGGATGAGATGTCCCGGGTGGCACTCGACGCCCTGGTCGATGCGCGAACCGAGCAGTCCCGGCTGGAGACGGATCTCGCTCAGGCGCGGGAGGCCGACGACGCGATGCGGAGGCTGGAAGCGCTGTTCCGTCAGGAAGCGACTTTGACCGTCGCCCTGCAGGCGACCGAAGCCACCCGCGACGAGCTGCTTGAAGAGACTGTCCGTCCGCTGGCCAATGAGGTGAACCAGCGCTGGAAAGCCCTGTTTCCGACCCGCGGTGACCTGCGCACCTCTGCGAATGGCGACATCACCAGATCGATCAGCGGTTATGAACTGCCTTTCGATGCGTTCAGCACTGGAGAGAGCATGGGAGCAGCCATCATCGTCCGGCTGCTGGCTGCCCAGATGGCCACGGGGGCGGACTTCTGCTGGTTCGACGAGCCGCTTGAGCATCTCGATCCGGAGGTCCGCCGACGCGTGGCGAACGTACTCTCCCGTGCGACCAGCGGGGAGGGACCGCTTCGGCAGGTGGTCGTGACCACGTACGAAGAGCAGCTAGCCCACCATCTTCATGCGCGGGACGTGCAACGCGTGCACCTCATCGACGTTCGGCAGGCCTCATGATCGGCCTGCGAGCGAGCGGGAAGCCAGCTGGTTCAGCGGCGTGTTCGTCCGAGGACATAGGCGACAATAGTGAGAATGCCGATGGTCACAAGGGTGGTCGCGCGCCGGGGTGCCGATGTCGGTAGGGGTTCGTGGCTGGGTGGCTCGGTTTCCCCGACATCTGTATTGAGATCCGTGGTGGTCATGAGGCCAGTGGTGCTCGCCTCGCGTGCACGTCGTAGCCATTCGAACAAGAGGCTGGCCAGCAGCGAAGCTCCAATGCCGAGGAAGACACCGCTTCCGACGAGCCAGCTCTGCCACTGCTCCATATCGTCGATGTTGGTGACGCGCGCAGTTGCGCGGATTGGCGTGGCGCTGTCCCAAACGACCTTGCTGGTGTCGGATAAAGGTGGGATCGCAACATCGACGGTTGCTCGTGCGGTTAGGCTTCCGCCGCTGATCTGCTTGTGCAGCACAGCGGGAACGGACCACGTGCCCTGCAGGCCGCTGATTCCAGTGAAGAGGCCAGCGATACCCGGCAGCGAGGTGGGGAATTCGCCGACGAGCGGCCATACCTGGCTCGTGTGGGGTCCGTCGATTCCCCAGAAGCTGCCAGTTCGCTGGATGGAGCCTTGCAGGGAGCCGATGACCGTCGTGCCGGTTCCACTCCCGAACGGCTTGTCAGCGCCTGCGGGTTCCAGGCAGGGCGTGGGTTGATCTATGACGATTGGGATCTCCTGGACGGGGCCGAGACGCCAGATCGTGTCGGCAAGTCCGAGCGTAAGGTCGGGAATCGTGGTCACGTGCGGCGCGGTGGGTACTCGGTCGGCGTTCGTGATCATGTGCTGGTCGCGGACGATCGGAGCCTCGACTCGGGCTTGGCCGCCAAGGAGGAGGACTCCGCGGAACGGCTTATCCCCGCACGCTAGAACGGAATAGCTCGCGGCAGGGTGGTCGCCGGGTGCGCCGGGCACTGCGGGCTCGACTCGCAGAAGGATCTCTCCGGAACCTAACGGGTTCCCCGGCTGCAGCAACGCCACCCACCCGGGATTCACAGACGTGGACGGTTGGGAGTTAATTACGAGAGACAGCATCACGTAGCCAGCGACCGACGCGACTCCAACAGTCGTGATCACAATGTTGCCCCAGAACCGCCGACGAACCGACACGAGACTCCCGTCTTCTCCCTGGCTCTGTCTGCTTCAGGCATCTGTCCACCGGCTGCGGGCGGAAGGCCCTCTGTCGGTGCTACCGACGTTCACGCAGTTCGGCTGCATGACGAACCGGATTCTGCCAGCACGCGAATCGGGTGACTGGGGGTCTTGATCTCAGGCAGCGGGTAGCTCAGGCGGGTGATCTGTCAGTGCTGGCCGATGTTGTGCTGGCGGCTCACGATCTGCGGTATGAGTGACGATTCCGGTGTCAGGCGCAGTCGGAGGGACTGCGTGGTTGAGCGCGTCGAGACGGTGCCGATGACTGCTGAGCAGTACGAGCAGGCGGTCAACGCATTGGCTACCTTGATCGTTGAATGGACGACGGGCCTCCGCGGGCACAGCGGAATGACACCTGGTCATCCGGAAGCGGATTGACCAGCTGCCACCGCGGCCGCGGTTCGATCACTGGACTGTTCTGCTCGGACGACCGAGACGAGCTCCCGCGAGCGCGTCGCGCTGATGCGCAGTTTCTTCCGGAGCGTCTCGGCCGAGATGGGCCGCTGGTGGAGGGTCCAGTGGCGGGCGTCTTCGTGCCGAGCGCGGTCAAGCAGGTCGCCGTTGGGCGTGATGGCTACTGGTCGGCTGGTGGTATCGCTGGCCGGTCCTTCGCTCGGCCTGGGCACGACGGTGTTTGCGCTGGTGGCGTCCGTGTTGGCATCGGTGCCGTTGGAGTTTGCGTGGATTGTCTCCTTCAGTTGGGGGCTGATGGTGCTGATGGCCTGTAGCAGTCCGGGGCCGACTTCAGCCCAGCCGATGAGCAGGAGTGGGCCGACGGCGTCGAACGCGGCCTTGCCGTAGGCGCTGGTGATGAGTGGGTCGGCGATGTTGAGGGCGAGGGTGGTGAGACTGGCGAAGATGAGTAGTCGGCGGGCTGGTCGGAGTTGCTCCGGTGTGGCGCCGTGCAGGGCGAGGTGTCGGGTGCCGAGCAGTAGGCCGAGGATGGATAGGTCGACGGCGGGTGCGACGAGTGGTGCGACCCAGGTGGGGATGCCGAGTCGGAGTGCGAGGTTGAGGACGTTGCCGAAGCCGAAGAGGAAGGTGAGGCCGACGACGATGCCCATGATGACGGTGACGGTCTGTACGACGGGTGCGGTGTCCGGATCTGGTCGGGCCGATGCCTCGACGATGGACTTGGTCATCGAGACTCACCTGCTGCGGTGGATGTCTCGGTCCGGGGGCGTCCTTGGGTGTCGCGCATGATGACGTCGCGTTCGAGGAGCCGTGCGCGGACGGTGTCGGCGGTGACGTTCATGTGGTTGCCGATGCGGGCGAGTGACCAGCCTTGCTGGTAGAGGCGCTTGGCGTCGTCGATCTGGTTGTCGGTGAGGCCGCGCCGTCTCATGGGCACTTCGTGGCGGTGGAGGATCGCGCTGACGGTGCGGCGTTCGATGTCGAACTGGTCGGCGAGTTGGTAGACCGTGGAGCCGGCCTGGTAGCTGGCGATGAGCTGCTGGGTCTGGGCGTCGTCGAGCCGGAAACGATGGGTACTGTCTGTTGGCCCGGAGTGGCGGAGGGTGGGTGGCTGGATCGTCAGCTCAGGACCTTCGGCGAGCACTTGGGTGTTCGGGTTGTGCCACGTTAGGCCCACTTAAGGGTTATAATTGCTGTTGACCTGCAGCTTTGGCTCTTCGTGGCTCTAGCATCTGGCCTGGCGTTCGACAGAACGCCAGGCCAGAGTGCGATTTAGGGGATTCTAACTCACCTCAGGTGTCGGCTTGTGGCCACTCGCAGCACCCAGCGGCGCGCTGCGTGCGGTTGGATGTTCGCGTGGCTGTCCGACTTGATTCTGAGACACTGTTGGCATCCGTCGAGCCTGACCTGTCCGAGTGGGCGCAGAAATGCCTTGCGCGGAAGTGGATTCGTGACCTTGACGCCGAGGACGGCGGTGCGCGTGCAGTGGTTACCGATCCCGATGGCGGGCTCCTCCGGGTGTGGGTCGGGGTGATCGATGGCGTGCTGACCGGGGAGTGTGACTGCGTTGACTGAGTCCCCGGTCGTTTGTGCGGGCCTGCGGTCGCGGTCGCGTTGAAGGCGCTGGAGATCGAGTTCACGTTCTCATCAATCTCGTCGCGGGGCCACAGTGGTGATCCCGACGAGAGACGGTTCGCTGAGATCGCCGCGGAGCTCGCCCCTCATGTGTTGATCGGTCTGGTGGCTCGACGGGCTGCGGCTGATATTCCGAGCCAACGCCGCCGGTGGGATCTGCATGACATCGTCAATGCTGGCAGAAGGATGGTCACAGAGCTACGGCTACTCGCGGTCCAACCGTCCACGAACGAGTTTCTGGCCGTAGTCGTGGAGGCCATTGCTGTGTGGGCCGCGCTGTCAGGTTACCTGAATGACGCGTGGGAGATCTTCGAAACCGAGCCGCGGGAGGTTGGGTCCGCTCTGGCTGACGTTCATCTGCGGCTGTGTCAGGTGCACGATCCCATGCTGCTTGAGTTGGCAGCACGGTTGGCGAAACTGGTCGGGGATGCGGCAGGGGAGCCCTATCTGGACGTGCTGGAAGAGTACGTCGATGTTCTGGGCGTGGAGGGTCTGGCCGAGTTCGAGGCGCTACTCGGCAAGCCCTCCCGATGACAGCGTGAGAACTGCCGTAGTCGAGCGACTGTGATCCGTGCTCGGGCACAGCCGTCGGACGCAATGCCGAAAGGAAACTGGTCTTGTTCGCACCGGATTTCACTCGCCGTGACGTGCACGGCGCCACGACGCCCGAAGCGCTGACGCGTGGTCAGGGGCTCGTTATGCACGTCGAGGACGTTGACTGGGACGAGTATTCGCTTTTGGGGCTCGTTGCCAGGCGAGGGGATCGGGGCAGGGGAACTCGTGTTCCACCACGCGGGTCGGCCATTGACCGGCGAATGCCCGCGCCCGGACGGCCGTGCCACCGAACTGTGCGCGCATATGGTGGCCGTGGCGTCGGCGTTCCTTGGCGACGATTCCGAGCTCGTCGATCGTCTTGCCGCGCTGTCGCACGGTGAGGTGGTGGCGCTCGCGCTGGAATTGACCGACCGTTCGACGTGGGCACGCCAGGCGATCTGGTCGAGCTTGGACGCCCGAGGATCTCGATGAATCCTCAGAATCAAGCGAAGCTGCTGCGCGATATCGTCGCCGCTGGCAGCGCCGCGATCACCAGGAACGGCTACGCCACCGCGATCGATGTGGTATTGGGCATCGGATGGGTTCGGCCTAAGACGGTTGAGGAATGGCGGCGCGGGCGTGTGCCGTACCTGGAGCAGGTGATGGTCGCCAGCCTGCCCAAGATCAGTGCGGCGATGCTGGCCTTTCGGCCTTGGGCCCAGAGCGCGGGACTACGACCGAGCGAAACGGTTTACGTCAGCTGGACCAGGGATCGCAGGCGACTGCGGTTCTCCGAGTCAGGGAACCCGAACATCGAGCGGGCGTACCGCACCCACTGGCTACCGCCGAAGCCTGCCGCGAACAGGGGCGGCAACTGAGCCGACGGCGAGCTGCTTCAGCGTCGCGAGACGATGGGACCGGTGTGCGACACGGCGGACAGCCGCTGGTTGGCGTCATCGGGGGCGAAGCGAGTGGGGTCGAACTGGTCGCGGTTGTCCAGGCCGAGCCAGTCGAGCATGTCCTGGTGTCCCTCATGACCGGGATCGGTGAGGATCTGGACCAACCGGGTATAGCCCGGCCAGCCCCCGGCGTCCTCCGGTGGGCAGGCGCCCTGGCCGGCGACGCACAGGGGGTAACTCGTACCGGGCTTGGCGACGGTCGCTTCCTCGATGGTGATGTCGTGTTCCCAGTCATCGCCGAAGTCGTAGGTGTACTGGAGGTGGTCGCCTGGCTTCACGAGTTCGTTCAACCTTGTTTTGCGCTCGTCGTGGTGCGGTAGCTCGGGGTCGGGAACGCCGTAGTAGGTCTGTCCGTCGATGAAGGCGTGCAGGTGTGCGTTCTGCCAGCCCATCGCGGCTTGGATGATCTCGTGCAGGCGGTCGAGCCGGATGGTGGCCGGAACCAGTACTCGCCGCCACACCGGTGGATTCTCCATCTCCAGTAGGGTGACGTTGACCTGGTAGATGGGGTCGCCGGGCGCTGGCTCGCCCAGCAGCAGGCTGATACCGCTCCGGCCGAGTTCGGTCAGCTCGACCGCCCCATCGTCGATCATCACCGCGCCCAACCGGCACAGGACGTTGAGTGCCCGATCCATGTCGCGGTCGTTGTAGGCGCGCCAGTGCGTGAGTTGGGTCTCGGTGACGTGGTCCAGGACGTATGGCGCGGTCACGGTATCCCAGGCCGTCGCACAGAGGCTCGCCGTGGCGACGGCATCCTCGGCGCGGTGCAACGAGATCAGCACGGAGCGGATGCCGGTGGCGAACTCCAGGCGCATCAGCGATTCGCCGATGCCGGTGGGCAGGAATGCGTCGCCCAGCTGATCGAACACGGTGAACAGCGCGAGCCACAGCCCCGGCGCGTCATCGAGCAGTGCAGCGTTCTTCTTCACCGGCACCAGCCGGTTGCCTGTCTTGCGGACAAGCCGCGCCGACTTGGCCCATTCCACGATGAGGGTCAGGTGGAGCAGTTCCTGGCTCGATGTGGTCCGGAACACGCGATCGCCGATCGTCGGGTCGATCACGTCGTCGGTGCCCAGCGCCGGTACCAATGTTCGAGCGTCTGTCCGGGTGATGCGCCCTGTCTGGGTGAGTTTGCGACCCGCGCCCACCCAATGGACGAACCCACGCACCTGCCCGATCAGTTCCGAGTTCGCCGCCGTCAGGTCCATGACACATCTTCTCATCCACACGAGAAACGTCGATGCTTGGATGCCGGGCCCCATGCATGTCGCCGGTGGCACGGCGAGCGATGCGGGTACAACAAGGCTGTCAGTCGAACAGGCTGCTCTGGGTGGCGGCCTCCGTGCTGGGTTTTTGGCCCCAGGCTCGGATGGCGGCGTCGGGATCGTCGGCGGCCAAGGCGTGCGCGCGATCGTGCTCGCCCCATGTGGTCAGTTGTTCCAGCGCCGCCTTGCGTGGCGTCTTGTGGCCCCACCGTAGGGCGGCGTCCACCACCGCGCGTGCTTGTGCCAGATCCAGTTCGTCCGCGGCGTGCACCGCACCCGTTACCACGGCCGCGCCATCTCGGGCCGGTAGCTCACGGGCACGAGCCACTACGTCCGTGGGGGTCGCCCGGTGCCGGGCGAGAACTCGCTCCGCGGCCCACGAGCGCAACGGTGGCCAAACGTTGCGCTCGGCGGTCGCTGGAGTCTTCGGATCGGCATGGACGGTGGGCTGTCGCGGCGCGCGCGACCCCGACCTCGAGCGGAGTTCGATCTCGACGAAGCTGCTGCCGAGCCAGCCGAGCGGATACACGTATTGCGCCTTGTCGGGCCATAGCAAATCTTCGGCAAGCTGGTCCTGCTGTTCGTCGTCGAGGATCCCTGAGGCCAGGATGCCGGTCAGTACGCGGGCGCTGGTGCGCCGCCACCGCCAGTCCGTGCACAGCAACAGCGCCGAGTCGACCGGTTCCGGCTGTCCCGCGTCGTGCAGGCGCCGGAAGGTGTCGATCGCCACTGACGGTGCCTGCTCACGCCCACCGGTTGCGGTCACCAGCAGCCGCCACAGTTGTTGGGCATCGGGCGCGTCGGCGACATCCACCAGTGACTCTTCGTCGCGTGAGCGCATGCCTCAGTAACCCTTCGTGCCCAGCTCATTAAGTGTCTTGTTGACGGCTGTGACGTCGAAGGGCACTGGATCCGTCGGGTCGTCCGGGTCGTAGTACTCGATCGGGTGATCACCCTGGCCGATGAGGCATTCCGGGTGCGATAGCGGGTGATCGTCCAGGACCTTTTCCAGCACGATTTGGTGGCGCCAGGTCGCACCCAGGTCATAGGTGTAGGACATCGTCGCTTTGGGCTGAGGTAGTGCCTGGTGCAACCCGATCGTGTCCTCGGACACCGTCTCCTCGAGATCGTAGAAGGGATCGGAGTAGCTGCGGCGCCCTACCGTGAACACATGCAGGTGGTCGTTGTCCCAACCGAACAATGCGATGATCACGCGGTGGAGCTGCGCCAGCGTGGCGTTCTCCGCGATCAGCACCCTGCGCCAGCCATGCCCGGCGAGTGAGATCTTGAGTTGGTGAACCGGCACGGCCGATCTGGCCACGGCGGTGAGAGCCTCGGCGACCATGGTCGCGTCTGGGTGTCCGCTGCCGGTGATCCGTTCGATCCCGTCGGCCGCCAGGTCGATCCCGGCGGCGTCCAGAAAGTCCGTCGCGATGTAGCGCGCCGTGGCGACATCGTGGCAGGAGAGGTCGGCGTGGGCGTACTCGGTGGCCAGCCAAACCAGGTCCTCGGTACGGGGTTCCGGCGCCTGCTCGTGCTGGTGGGCCACGACCCGGACATGAGCGGCGAGGTTCGGGGATCGTTCGAAGGTGCGCAACGCGGCCACCGCATCGTCTCCCAATGCGCTGATCAGGCCGATCGCCATTACTCGCTGGGCGGGGGTCGCTTCGGCTGCGCACTGGGCCAACTCGGCGACGATCTGGGCGCTCGTGCGCTCGCCGAACCAGTGAGTGGCCCGGTTCCAGGCGTCGACCTCATCGGTCCCGGCCAGCAGGCCAAGCAGATCTTTCGCCGGCAGTTCGGGGGTGACCTGCGGCGGCACCACCCGCCGCAACTCTGAGCCGGCCCAAACGCCCAGTGGCGTCAGCCGCGTTCCCTCGATGGCGCCGAACAGGCGCAGTACGGCCAAGGCGGCCTCGGCCGGGTGGACACGGCCGTGACGCTGAGGGTCTGCGTGACTGTCCCAGTCGGCGCGATCGTGCATGATGCCTTCGACGCGGTGCTGCAAGGTCCACCCTTCACGCAGTTGCTCACTGGCCACCACGGTCAGTGTCACGAGGGCGGTGATGCGGGGATCGACGCCGAAAGTGTCGGCGGCCTCGGTGACAAGCAGCGCCTGCAATCCCGCCCACCAGGCGGCTTGCGGGTCGTCCAGGCGGCCTCCCCGGACCGCCCGGTTGTCCGCGACAACGACCAGGCCCGCGGCGACCGCCATAAGCCACGGCCGGTGGACCTCGGGCACGTCGGCGGCCCGTCGGACCTTCGTCCGCGCTGATACGCCCAGCGCCCGCGCGGCATCGACCACATCGGCGGGCCGAAGCGACCGACCCGCTGTGACGGGTATGCCGTCCTTGCCCACCCACCCGGCCAGGCGAACAGCCGCCTCCACCACAGGACAGGCACTGGCGACGCTGGAAAGATCGGAAGGCACCCGGCGAAGATACCGCCGCGAATATCACCGGCGGACTCGCCCGGCTCTTGCCAGCCGCCTACGCCAAGGGCAAAGGCGGCATGAGATGGCTTCCCTCACGACGAGCGTGAAGTAAATAGGTTCAAGATCGTGGTCGTCCGTGGGCGTCGCGGGTGGGGACGCCGCGTTCCCGGAGTTTGGTCAGCACGGTGGCGTGGTCGACGCCCAGGCGCGCGCCGACTCGCACAAGTGACCAGCCGATGTTGTAGAGATGGATGGCGGTGTCGACCTGGTCGGGGGAGAGGCCGCGGCGGCGCATCGGTACGTCGTGTCGATTGAGGATGTTGCTGACCGTCCGTCGTTCGATGCCGAACCGGGTACCCAGTTCGTAGGTCGTCGCGCCCGCGGCGTAGCCGTGTACCAGCATCTGGACTTGGTCTTGATCGAGCTGTCGCGCCCGCCGTGGCTTGGGCCGGTTGGCGGGCAGAGACGGCAGGGGTGAACTCTCGCCACTAATCGCGTGGGGATCGTGACGGTGACCTGGCTTGTCAGCCATCTGTTCTCGCGCGAGTTCGACGAGTGCCTTCGCGATCTTCTTGGCATCGGGCGGGTCATGACGGACACCACGAACACGGAGCTGTGTTGAATCCACGCGACGTTGAACCCCGCGACGACCCTGCTTCGAATCTGGCTTGCCGTCCAATACCCCACCTTTGGCTATGAACCAGCACTTGGCTTGGTATCGCCACTCAATCGTGTGTATCCCCGTGGACGGGGCGGGTTGTCGCCTGGTCGTCTGGTCAAGATCAGCTGGCCGGACGTGGTGCTCGTGGTCAGCATTGCGCATGCGCCTGTCTGTAGCTTGCCGCTCCTGCTCAACGTATTGCTGCTCGGCGGGGGTCGGGGAAGCCGAGGCTGACGTAGCCGGGTGCGCGTTTGGCCAGTGACGAGGCCAGGACGCCGGTGTTGATGTCGTGGTAGTCGTGGACTTCGGCAGTGGCCTTGCCGGCGTGCGCGCGGAGGATCCGGCCCGCGTACTGGACCAGGCGTCCCTTGAACGCGATCGGTGCGGCGAGGAAGAGCGTGTCCAGTGCGGGGCAATCGAATCCTTCGCCGACGAATGGTCCAGTGGCCACGACCAGTAGGGGTATTCCTTCCGCGGGTCGGAGGCGGGCGAGGGCGTCGCGGCGGGCGGTCGTGGTCATGCCGCCGCGCAGCACGATCACGTCGAGCGAACGTCGCCTGAGCTCGTCGGCGAACCGTTCGACGTGGGTGGTCCACTGGGTGAGCAGCAGGCAGTGCCGACCCCGCTCCAGCGCAGCGACCACGTCGTCGACGACCTGGGTGAGGCGGGTGTCGTCGGCCACGAGATCGCGGTAGATCGCCGCCATCCCGCCGGGCTTGATCGGGTCGGCATCACCGGCATAGCGGTAGGCGGTGTCGTGCACGTGAAGCACGGGCATCGGGCGTTGCGCGGTCGTGTCCAATTCGAGTTGGGGTGTGCTGTCGTCGCCGGGGCGGGCGGAGTGGACAATGGTGTGCCGGACCGGGCCCAACTGGAGGGCTATCAAGTCGTCGAGCTTGTCGCGTCGGTACGGGGTGGCGGTGAGTCCGAGCCAGCGGCGGGCCGGGATCTGCTTGACGGCGTGCTCGAACGCGGCGGCGGGGATGTGGTGGCACTCGTCGACGACAACCAGCCCGTAGCCGCTGGTGAGCTTCTCGATGTCGCTCTTGCGAGCCAAGGTTTGCAGCATGACGACATCGATCACGCCGCCAGTTTTGCGGCGACCGCCGCCGAGTTGCCCGGCTTTGACGTCCAGCATTTCGCTGATGCGGGTGCGCCATTGGTCGGCCAGGGTCTTGCGGTCGACCAGCACGAGCGTGGAGGTCGCGTGGGTGGCGATGACCGCGCAGGCCATCACGGTCTTGCCCGCACCCGGCGGTGCGACCAGCACACCGAGATCATGGTCGCGTAGATCGTTTATGGCGTCTTGCTGCTGACGGGTCAGCGTCGCGGCGAATGTGAACTCTCGCGCCTCGCCGGTCTGCCGTTCGTCGGTGACATCGAGACGGCTGCCCGCCTGCTCGACCAGCGAGGCCACCACGTCGTGCAACCCCCGGGGCAGGATGAGCCCGCCATCGAGAGTTTCGTCGTAACTGCGCAGGAACCGCGGTGTGTCCCATGTGGACATCCGGAGTCGCTGGCGCTCGTAGAATGCTGGATTCTTCATCGATGCCGCATGCTTCAGCGTCGCGTGCAACGCCGGTGTCAACTCGCCAGATTCCAGGTGGATTCCCGAGCCGACCCGGGCGTGCACGATGGGTGCCGCGGTGGCACGGATTCGAGTCGAGACCGCAGCATCGATCTTGTCGATGCCGGCGCCGACAGTGACTCCGCCGGCGCGGCGCGCGACCCGATTGACCTCGGCAGGGCTCATTCGGCCGAGCGAGGACAGGTACGCCCACTGGTCATTGTGTGGTTCCATCGTCGCCAGATCGAGGAACACCGTCGCGCCGTGTGCGCGGGCCTTGCCGTGCAGAGGTGCGGCGATCAGATTCCCCACGCCACCCGAGGGCAGCACGTCCTGCGACGGGAAGAGCCGGTCGTAGCTGGCCAGGTCCATGCGACCACGCACCGCCATCGCCTCCCGCAACAGGGCGGTACCAAGTCGGCGAGCTGTCTCTGCGGGAACGGGTGTAGCCAAGAAAACCCACGCATGGGCGCCTACCCCCGAGCGCGAGACCTCCAGCGCTGCTGGCACCGACCACGCCCTGGCTGCCTTCAGGTAGGCCAGGGCGTCCAGCATCGCCATCGGGCCGTCGAAGTCGGCCGCCAGCCACCAGCACAGGTCGCCGTCCAGCAGCGGATACAGCCCGACATGCACGTCACCGGTCAGATGCGTGCGCAGCACCTCCTTGCTCAGCGGCAAATAGTCGCGGTCCTCGTGCTGGACGCCCTTGCGCCACCCGCCGCGCACCGCTGGCAACCAACCCGCTTTGCCACTGCGCGTGTTCTCCCATCGCGTGGCGTAGATGTCGGTGCGCGCGGCGAACAGGGCGGCGAAGAAGTCGACTTTGACTTCCGGGCTGGATCGCCGGTCGACCGGGCCGGGGTGCGCTTCGAAGAAGCCGGTCTGCACCGGGCCGGGCGGAGAGGCTTGTTTCGGCGTCAGCTCCAGAAGCCGCAGCAACCGCGCGTTCTCCGTACGCAACTGCGTTGTCAAGGCACGGAGCTCCGCGAGTTCCTCGGCGAGCCCCGCCGCCTTCGCTGCCTGGAGATCGTCTTCCACGGAACCCACCGTAGAGCGAATGGTCAGATGCCGGCTCGGTTGAAGCGTTCGATGAGGCTCGGTTTGCGCGCGTGTGCTTGCCGCAGCGCGAGGGTGCGCGAGGTGAATGCGTCGTCGTGATCCTCGCGTTCGGCGAGCGCTTGGAGGTCGGTAAGCAGTGTGACAGCGGCGTCGTAGTCGGCAGGTTTGCGAGTGGCGAGCAGTGTGTCGACGCGTGACCACGCGGTGTCTTCGTCCTTGGCCAGCTTGTCGAGTCGTCGGTCGCGAGCCGGGGCGAACGCTTGCTCCTGGCGTGCCTCGTCTTCGACACGCTGCAGGGCCAGGCGACGCTCGCGGTCAGCCCGCAGGCGGGCCGCCGCGTCGAGCAGGTCGGCCACGGTCCGGCGGGCTGGGGTGGGGATAGCCGGAGCGGCCTCGCCGCGGAAGCGGTGCAGCAGGTCCATCCGCACCCTCGTGGTCTCTCCCGACAGGACCCGCACGAGGAGCCGGTTCTTCTCGCTGACCGGCAGATGGGTCACCCAAGCGGCGAGGTCACCGGGATTGTCGGCGGTCTCCTCCAGCGGTGGAGAAGCCTGGGCCGCGGTTGTGAGGAGGTCGTCGTCGAGGCGGAGAAAGTCGGCCAGCGCCCGCTGCGCGGCAGTGAGTCTGCCCAGCCCGGGCGGAACCGGTGGTTCGAGATCGTCGTCGGCGTCGCGGTCGAAAACGTCCTCGTCGCGCTCCCATACGCCGTAGGCCGCCAGCCATGCGAGATAGAGCGGCCGCAGGTCACCGGCGGCGAGTTCGGTGCGAACTCCGACGATCGCTGACAACAGGGTCTCGGGGTCGTAGTCGAAGTCGAACTCGCCGGCGTGGTCCTCGCTGGTGAAGTCGAGCACGATGAACTCGTCCGTAAGCCAGGCGCTCGCCTCGTCGCCGACGCAGTAGTCCTCGACGACATCGGGATCGAGCAGATCGCACGGCAGCCGAAGCATCACCCGGTGGGTACCCCAGTTCGCGACATACAGGTGCGCGTCGTAGTAGTGCTCGATCAGGCTGCGCGGGTCACCTTTGAAGTCGCCCCAGTGATATTCGTTCACGAAGCTGGACGAGGTGATCCTCGCCCGGGTGGACAATGATCGGACTTCGGCCTGCTCGTCATCGTCCAGCGGCCGGTCGATCGCCAGGAACTCGTAGTACTGGTACTCGCTCACTGCCCGTCCCGTTCGTCGGCATCGGTGAACGGCTTCGCCCGGAAACTCGAGTCGTCGCCCAGGTGGAAGAACAGATGGCCCTCGATCATGTCGTCGTCGACCAGGACCGCCCAGCCGCGTCCGCTGACCTGATCGCCCTCGTCGGAACTTTCCCAGGTGAACTCCACGCCGGGGCGGCCGTCCCGCTCGACCGGGCGGCAGTCCAGCCAACCCTGGACGGCGATGAAACCGAACTGGCCGGTCCCGTTCCGGGCGAACTTGACGTAACCCGGCTCGACCAGGTCGATCGCGTCGCGGTCCCAGCCACTCATCGCCACGATCCGCCATCGACCGGTCATCCGGGCGCTGAACTTCGGAGCCCTTGCCATGGGTGTCAGCGTACTGAACTCGGTGGGATCGCTTCGAAGTACCACCGTTTGACGGTGCGCCGGAGAATCCCCAGTATGTCAAGACCGAGGTCGTCCGTGTGCGGACGCCACGTCTCCGAAGGCCGTTCAGGACGGTGGTCGGGTCGACGCCCAAGTGTTCGCCGACCCGTGCGAGTGACCAGCCGAGCGCGTAAAGATGGATGGCAGTGTCGACCTGATCGATGGCGAGGCTGCGGTGACGTATCGGCACGCCATGCCGACGGAGGACGGCGCTCACAGTCCGCCGTTCGATGCCGAATCGGGCACCCAGCTCGTACACCGTCGCTCCAGCCTGATAGCCGGCGATGAGTTCCTGAACTTGGTCGGTGCCGAGTCGGCGTGCCCGCCGTGGCTTGGAGCGGTCGACGGGCGGTGTGTGAATCGGTTTGCCGGGGTCCGGCAGCTTCCGGAGCAGGGCCTCCAGGGCTTCTACCTGGGATTTTGTGTTGTAATATGCTCCCCCCAAGGTCCACGCATCGGAGGCTCGTGCCCGCAAGGGTGCGGGCCTTTTGCGTTTCGCCATTGCTTCTGGGGGCCCAGCCCCCAGACCCCCAGGGTGCGTTCGGTAACTGATCCAGCGTGGTCGGGTGTTTGTGATAAGAAAGTTCAAGGTCCACGGGAAATTCGATTTTAGTGTTCCGACCTACGAGTTTTGCTGTTAGGAGGCTGTTTCCGGCTTCGACTCCCCGAAGGTGTTCTTGAGGTGCTGGTTGCCTTGCAGACTCGTGCATGGCCGTAAATCGATCACCACATCGCGAACTCGCGACGGCAGCAGAAGAGTGCGGTAGATCGCCATTCCAGTGCGCTGACGGTGGCTCTCAGGTTCAGGTCGATTTGTTGCGGCGGCGGGGATCCGTGAAGCCGAGACTGGTGTAGCCGGGTGCGCGTTTGGCCAGTGACGATGCCAGGACGCCGGTGTTGACGTCGTGGTAGTCGTGGATTTCTGCGGTGGTCTTGCCGGGGTGCGCGCGGAGGATCCGGCCCGCGTACTGGACCAGGCGTCCCTTGAACGCGATCGGTGCGGCGAGAAACAGGGTGTCCAGGATGGGGCAGTCGAATCCTTCGCCGACGAATGGTCCGGTGGCGACGACCAATAGCTGCGCCTCTCCGGCGGGAGTGTTGAGTCGGGCGAGGGCATCGCGCCGGGTGGTGGCGTTCATGCCGCCGCGCAGCACGATTGGGTCGACGCCACGTTGCCGCAGCTCGGTCGCGAACCGTTCGACATGGGCTGTCCACCGGGCGAGTGGCAGGCAGTGCCGGCCCCGTGTCAGCGCGGCGATCACGTCCTCGACGACCTGGGTGAGGCGGGCGTCGTCGGCGAGGAGATCGCGGTAGATGGCCGCCATTCCGCCGGGCTTGACGGGGTCGGCGTCACTGAGGTAGCGGTAGGCGGTGTCGTGCACGTGGAGCACCGGCGTGGGCCGGACGGTGGTGTTTTCGAATGCGAGTTGGGGCGTGCTGTCCTTGCCTGGTGGGGCGGAGTGGGTGATGGTGTGACGGACCGGGCCCAGCTGGAGGGCGATCAGATCGTCGAGCTTGTCGCGGCGATACGGGGAGGTCGCGTGGGTGGCGATGACCGCGCAGGCCATCACGGTCTTGCCCGCACCCGGCGGTGCGACCAGCACACCGAGATCATGGTCGCGTAGATCGTTTATGGCGTCTTGCTGCTGACGGGTCAGCGTCGCGGCGAATGTGAGCTCCCGCGGCTCGCCGGGCTGGCGCTCGTCGGTGACATCGAGACGGCTGTCGACGGCGAGGAATTCGTAGTACTGGTATTCGCTCACTGTCCGTCCAGTTCATCGGCGCCGGTAAAGGGTTCTGCCCGGAACTTGAGTCGTCGCCCAGGTGGAAGAACAGCTGCCCCTAGATCGTCTCGTCGTCGGCACGCGCCGCCCAGCCACGTCCGCTGACCTGGTCGCCTTCGTCGACACCTTCCCAGGTGAACTCGACACCGGGCAGGCCGTCCCGCTCGGCCGGTCGGAAGTCCAGCCGACCCCGAACGGTGATGAAACCGAACTGGCCGGTCCCGTCACTGGCGAACTCGATGAACCCCGGTTCCACCAGGTCGATGGCGTCGCGGTCCCATCCGCTCATCGCCACGATCCGCCATGTGCCGGTCAACCGCGCCACAGACGCCGGAATACGCTTTGCCACAGGGCGTTCGCCGAGCCGAGGGTGACCGGCCGGAGCGATCACCGCAGATTAAGGCGACTTCACTGTGGCACCGGCGAAGGCACGGGAAGTGAACTCGACACCGGTCCTGCCCTCCCGCTCGACCCGGTCGCGAACGGCGACGAAGCCGAACACCTCGTGCCATGACGCGTCTGAGTAACCATCGCGCGGCGGATCGGTTCCGGGGATTCGCCCGCCCGCTCAACCGTCCGCGGCGGTACTGGATCGCGACGCACGCCTTCGAGCCACTGCCCGAGGTCCACGCACGATTCAGGTGTCCACCTGCTGTGGGTACCTTCCTCGCCTTGCGCGATATCTAGAGGGCGAAGTACTGGGAGGTCTTGCCGTCGTAGCCGAGTACCTTGCCGTCCGGGCACCTGATGGCGATCCGTCCCGTCGCGCTCTTTTCCTTGGCACCGAACTGGTCTTTGAGCTTGTAGGAGAACCGCCAGCGCACGTCGGCGACGCTGGTTCCGGATGAGAGCGCCAGCATGTCGACCTTGAACTTCAGTAGGGCCCGGTCGACGATGGGCCCGCATCTCATCGACTGCGGGTCGACGTCCACCCGGAACGGTCGCATCGTCTCGAAGACGACGTTCCCGATCATGATGAGCTCGCCGGTCCGATCGTTGACGAACCGCTGTGGTGTAAAGGTGAACCGCAGGTCGGCCGAGGCGATGTCCACGGGCTGCCCGCCCACGAACATTGTCCGCGGCCGGAACCTGACTGGCACCCGCTTCGTCGTTCCTCGCTCCGCTGCGGTCGCCACGTCGAATGTGTGTCCCCCCGCCCCGTCAGGTCGGGGAAGCCACACCTTGGGTGGATGCGCGGCCTGCTCGGGTGCGGTCACGAGGAAGACATCGCGGACATCCGCGGCCACCTGGAGGTCGGCGTCGAAAGTCTCCGTGTGGTTGTCGGTGTCAAGGTGCGGGCCGAACCGCACGCCCGTCGGGATAACCCGCTCGAGAGGGGCCGAAACGGTCGTCCCCGGCGGCTTGGTCGTCTCGGCAGCCAGCGAATCACGCCAACTGTTCGCATACGTGAGCACCTCGATCGCGCTCACCGGGTCGCGCTTGTAGTGATCGACCACCTTCGTCATGACCAGGCGGTTGATCGGCTCGTGGTACACGGAGTCCGAGATTTCGTACAGGACAGTGCGCCAGGCGAACCGGGGATCCTCAGCCCAGCCGTGCACCACTTCGTTCAGGAAAAGGTCAAGGGCGCTGAGGGCGGCGTCCTTCGACTCATGCAGGTCGCCTTTCAGATAGACGCGCTTGCCCTGCGGTTCGTTGTCCGGTCCGAACCGGCGAATGGTCGTCGCCAGGGCGACCGGTGCCCGATAGGTCAGGTCGTTGACGTCCTTGGGAGCTGATGCCTCGCCCAACACAGTGAGCAGGACGCGGGTGGCGTCGTCGTGCCAACCCGGGATGGCGCACACTTCCGCGTACTCCAGGAGATCGCCCCAGGTCGTCCCGTTCTTGGTCGCCTGCCAGAGCCGTGTCAGCGTGGCGACGACGTCGCGCAGCATTCTCTCGCGAGGACCACTAGTGTGGAAGTTCAGCATGCTCAACGGGATCATCGGCGCACTCACCTACTGGCTCGATTGATTGACCTGCTGAGTACAGCGACCTCGGTCGCGAGAACCGAGGGCCCGGCGGGCAAGATTTTGACTCCCGTCACTTGCCCCTAGGGGCAGTTGTTGATCTTGGCGGCGATGGAGGCCGGGCAGTTCGGGTGCGGGGAATGCCCCAAGGGGTCACGTAGGCGACACCCCGGAGTGGCCTATGACGTGTGCTGCGGCTGTCAACGTGTCGTTAGGCTCATCAGTCGCCAGGCGAACTTTGGCGGTGGAACCAGACCACACCGGCACTAACGGTGCCAGCCGGATACCTCCGCGCGTCATTGTCGAGCTATTCGATGGGAGTGAATTACCGTGGACAGTTCTGAACTCCCGGGAGCGGCGTCGACCTCAGAGATATTCGTGGGCCGGGAGCGCGAGCTTCACCTGCTCCATGAGTGCGCTGAAGGCGCGGCCGCGGGCCAGTTGTGGTTCGCGTTGCTGGAGGGTCCGCCAGGAGTCGGCAAGTCGTGGCTGGTCACCAGATTCACCGCCGCGCTGACCGAATGGACAGTGTGGTCGGCTAGGGCGGATCCGAGTGAAGGTGACCTCCGATTCGGTGCCGTCTCGCAGCTTGTCGCGCACGCTGACCGTGCTTGGCTTGGCGGCGTTCGCACGCTGGAGTCGGGGCCGCATCCGCAGACGCCGCCCTCCACTGTCGGTGCACAGTTGCTGCAGTTGATTGGCGAGGCCCAAGAGGCGGGGCCGGTGTGCCTGGTCCTGGAGGACCTGCCATGGGCGGACTCGGCTTCGGTCGAGGCGCTCGGCTTTCTGCTGCGCCGGCTGGACGCGGACCGCGTTCTCGTGGTGGTCACCGCACGCACCGAGGACTACGAGGGTGTCGACGCGGGCGGGGGAGCCTGGCGCCGCTGGCTGACGGCGCTGAACCGGGTGACTCGACTCAGTCTTGCCAGCTTCTCGGTGGAGGACGTGCTTGCCCTTGGCAAGCACAGTGGGAAGACGCTGAGCCCGGCGGCGGCTTCGCGGATAGTCGCGCATACGGAGGGCAACCCGCTCTACGTCCATGAGGTCCTGGCCGAGGTCCCGGAGTCGGGCCTGCCGTTCACCGCCGCTGTGCCGTTGCCGCGCACGATGGCAGAAGCCGTACGGGGAAAGTTGACCAAGCTCCAGCCGGACAGCCGTAGTCTGCTCGGCGCCCTGGCGGTATTGGACGCCAGGGTGGCGTTGGCCACCGCTGCCAGGGTCGCCGCTGTACCGGACGCGGCGAGCGCTCTTGAACCACTCCTGGCCTCCGGCCTGGTCCGGTGGTGGCCTGCCGAACCTGTCAGTCCCATCGAGATTCGCCACCGGCTGCAGCGCGAGGCGGTATACGAAGCGATGGGCCCGGTCACCCGGCGAAAGCTCCATGCGGCCGCTGTTGCCTTGGCCGACCCGAACTCCGCCTGGCTCCACCGAGTCGCTGCCGCTGACACTGTCGACGCCGGCTTGGCCACCGAACTCGAGGTTGCCGCCACCGGTTTGCTCGACTTCGGTCAAGCGGGCCGTGCCGCCACGATGCTGCGCTGGGCCGCTGACCTGTCGGCGACCCGCGCCGAGCACGAGCGCCGGCTGCTCGACGCCGCCAAGGTCCTCGCGCAAAATCTCAGCCTGGTAGGCCGTGCCCTGACGCTGGAGCCTGCGATCGCGCAATGCGCTCCGTCCGCGCTGCGCACCTATCTGCTGGGCAGGCTGGCCATGGTGAAGGGCGATCTTGTCACCTCTGAGTCACTCCTCTCGGAGGCGTACGAGGCATCACGCGATCAACCAGGATTGACGAACATCGCCGGCGCGGTCGCCGGTGAGCTCCTCGGCCTGTTCACCTGGCAGGGCCGAAGTCGAGAGGCGATTGAGCTGGGATCGACGACCTTGCGGATCATGCCGCCATCGATACAAGCTATTGCCAAGGGCAATGTGGCGGCCTGTGTTCTCTTCGAGGAGGGACCGGCGGCGGCACTTCGACGTTTCGCCGAGCTCACCTCGCTCGGTGAAACCGGCCGGAAGGTTGAGCGGAGCCAGGTCGACCTGCTGGTGCACCGGTCGACCACCCATCTGCTGTCCGGAAGTATCACGGCGGCGATCGATGATCTCACCGTGGTCTTGCAGATGTCGCGTGACGGTGCGCTCGTCAACCTGGAAACTCACGCCTATCAACTGCTCGCTTGCGCGCACTATGTGCTCGGCAGCTGGGACGACTCCGCCGTTTTCGCGGACCGCGCTGTCGTGCTGGCCGAGACGACGGGCGCACCGTGGGAGTATGCGCCAGCGTATTCCGCGGCGGCGATGATCGCGGCAGGCCGCGGGAACTGGCACCACGCGGAGCAGCACGCTCACGCCTCTGAACAGCACTTCCGGACCATTGGCCCACCTCAGTTCCTGGTCTTTCCCGTCCTCGCCGCGGCCATGCTGGCGCAAGCGCGTGGCGACTATGTGGCTATGTTGCTGGCCCTTCAGCCAGTCACCCTGCCGGTGAACGTGAGCGGCTGGACGGCGGCGTTCGAGCCCTGGTGGTTGCCGCTCAGGGCCGAGGCGTTGATCGGCGCTGAGCGGCTCGACGAGGCGCAGACGGCTCTCGGCAGGATGAAGGAGTTCGCCACCGACGTGCCCTACCTGCGGACCGGGCTGGCTTGGCTGTCCGGCCGTCTGGCGGAGAAGAGCGGCGATTCCGTGACCGCCCTGTCGTGCTATCAGACTGGTGTGGCAGCTCCCATGCCCAAGGACAACTCGCAATTGTACCTCGCTCGTCTTGAGCAGGCTTATGGCCGACTCCTCGTTCGTCGGCCTGGGACGCGGCGCGCGGGAATCGGCTGGCTTCGGAGTGCCCAAGAGCGTTTCGCGGCGATGGGGGCGCGCCCGTTTCTGGAAATCTCATCCAAAGAACTGAGTGCTCGCGGCATACAGATTGACTCGCAACCCACAGATCCCTTATCGGGGCTGACTGACCGTGAACGCGAGGTAGTTACTCTCATTTCGCGGGGGTTTCTCTACCGGTCGGCCGCAAAAGAATTGTATGTCAGCGTCAAGACCATCGAGTACCACATTGGTAACGCGTACGCCAAGCTCGGTGTCACCAACCGTTCAGACCTTGCGAAGAAGCTTGCCGCTGCCGAGGGGGCCGGGCCAGGAGGATCACCGCGGTAGGAGAGCACACCGGCCGTTTTGGTTGCGTCCACAGTCGAAACGCCGCCAGGCGGGGGCTCTTGCGCCAGTAGGACGCTTCCACCGCTCAGCGCCACTTGCCTGACCTGGTGCCGGTCGTTCTGCTGGCGAGTACAAAGGGCACGATGGAATGCCCTTGTGGGCGACGTTCGTGGCGCTGTGGACTGGCCCCGCGAGACGTTCTTCCGTACGAAGGGCGGAGCTAGAGTCGGCCACTGACCTCCACTGTCGATCCTAGCCAGGGGGAACGATGCAATCCGGCGACTCCGCTTCCACCGGTTCCGACCAAGGCGATGCCCTGGAAACTCGACTGCGGGTGGTCGCCCGCTGGTTGGCGAGCACTTGGTCAGAACAGCAGGCGCGCTCCTTGGCGGACAGTTGGCCAGCGCGGCAGGCAGTCGTCTGGGACCAGCTCATGCGGGCCGCGACCCAGAAGTTCGTGCCGCAGTGGGAGCATGATGAGGACATCGACACACTGCTCGCCACCCTTGCCAAGGACGGCACTCCGAAAAACGACGAGATACTCGACGACCGAATCAGCGCAGCCATCGAACAGACTATTCACGAGTCTCGCCCGGTACCGATCCAGCAGGCTGGCAGAGGCGAGCGGGCGGTAGGGAAAGGCAAGGAAAAGGAGGACCACGGCGAGTCGGATGACCGACCGGCCGGGTCTCCCGGTGGCGCGGCCGGGTCGCGCACGAGGCGAGCCGCCCTGGCGGCGCTTGGTGACCTTCGGCGGGCACTCGAGACCGGGTGGGCGAATGCCTCGGATCCCTGGAGCGTTGTCTGGGAAAACCTGGAGCAAGAGCTGCGCGAACGACCCGTGGTCATGATGGCGGCGAAGCAGCTGCTCGACGAGTTCGCCCCGTCTGGTCCGGCGAATCTGCCGGCGGCGCTCGCTTTCCTCGACAAGTACACTCCCGTGATCGCCGACGACGTGGCGGCGCTGGATGACGATGATCGGGTGTACTTCGATCATGAAGCGGTCGCCCCGCAGGTCGAAGAGGTGGCGGCGATCCGATTCGGTGCTGCCCCCGGTGCCGCTTCAGTTTCGGTGCGGGTACCTGCCAGGAAGTTGGTGGCGTCGGGTCCGGTCCTCACCATTTACGGCTTCGACGGTGCCGCACACCCGTCCAGGGTCCGGCTGGTGCACTACGACTCGGATGGCGAAGGACTTGACGACTCGGATGGCGAAAAGCTTGACGACGCGGACCGCGAAAAGCTTGACGACGCGCGCCGCGGGAAGCCCGATGAGGCGACCGCGGCGGAGGGGGTGGACACACTGGAGGTGCCGATTCGATTCAGCAAGTGTGCGTACATCGACGGTGACAAACTCCCCCTCATGTCGGCCAACGTGAAGTTCACTTACATCACTCAGCGATTCGCCACTCGCACCGGAGGCCGCGTCTCGGTCCGCGGCACCGACCTCGAGATGATGCGAGCGTTCACTGTTGCCGTCGACAACACCTTCTGCTCATCCATTTTCAAAGAGGTGAGCCTGTCCTTCAGTGTCGACATGAAGGCGTCCGAGAACGGGGCCAGTTTCGCTGATGTGGGCTGGATCCTGCGGTATACGATACGCGACGAGGCCGGGGGCAAGAAAGATGATTCCTCCGGCACGATCGCCATCGGCGGTCCCCAAGGCAAGATACTCGACTACACAGGCGCGACGCCGGGCTTCTTCACCATCCGGAGGTGATGGACTGCCTGATCATCACCAGACTCGAAAGCGCCGCGCCCCGGCCGCGGCTGCCCCGCACCGCGCGTTCGGCTATGTCTACGTGGGCAGCGTACTTTTCTTCGCGCTTGCGGCGATCGTGGCCGCCACCGTGCCCAGTGGACTGAAGAGGCATGTTCCTTCCGTGCGGCGGCAGCGACGAATTAGAACAATGCCCAGAAACAGGCATCCAGTGGTCTTGCCTTCTTGCCTACGAGCGGGGCGATCGTTTTCTGGATCGTGAAGTACTCGAAGATGGGCGAATTGCTGGATTGACGGATTTGATTCGTCGTGCCATGTTCGTCTGATGAAAACAATAATAGCGTTGGTGTCGCTGTTGGTAGTGACGTCGGCGGGGACGTTGCCCCATGCTCGTTCATCACCGTTGACGGGTCGACCGGAAGTTGTATCGGTGCGACCAGCTGATCAATTCCAGCGAATCTGGGATGACGGGGGAAGCGGCGCCGACCACGATGTGTCCATCTGGCGTCCGGATGTTAGCCGGTATTCTGGCTATCGTTCTCTTGGTGACGTTGTCATGAAGGGGTACGGTGCGCCGTCCAACACTTTCCTGGTTCGCGACGACGCCGGTGTTGCCGCCCGTCCGGTCGGTTACCGTTTGATCTGGGATGACCGGGGCTCCGGCGGTGACCACGACGTGTCCCTGTGGGAACCGGTGGCTCCGGCGGGTTACACCTGCCTGGGCAGCGTCGCGGAGCACGGATACGACACCCCGCCGTCCACCGATGTCGTACGCTGCCTCCAGTCCTCTTATACGACCGATGGTGCTCCCGGCAAGGAGTGGGACGACAGCGGATCCGGCGCCCACCACGACGTCAGTTTCTGGCAGGCCAACCCCGTGGATCACCTCGGCCTGTCCCCGTCGACCTTCGTGGCTCGTGGGGGGCACGATGACAACGGCGGCGGCCAGCGTTACCGAGTGATCGACAAGACCCGCACCGACGTGCCTGCCCTGTCCGGGCAGCCGGTAACCTTGGCCACCGCCGGTGAGTTCGCGCCGCGAGTGCGGTTGCATCCGGCTGAGTACTACTTTCCTTCCACGGCCGAGTTTCATCTCGGCAACGTGCACCAATCGAATGGCTATCTGGTCACCAACCAGGCACTGGGTTGCGATTCGTGCACCGACCCGGCCTTTCTGAACGGCATGCGCCCGGGCTCCGCGGCCGTCAGCGCGTATGCCGAAGTCGTCCACCGCACCGACAAGGGCAGGCCGACCGAGGTCACCGACGTCGTCTACTGGATGTTCTACCCGTACAACAGCGGTAAACGGGTCTGCGTCGGGTTGATGTCGCGTTGGGGTTGCGTCGGCGGCTACAGCACCTTCGGAAACCATGTCGGCGACTGGGAACACGTCACCCTCAGATTCGTTGGAAACCTACCGGCGAAGATCTTCTACAGTCAGCACGACGGCGGGCAGGAGTTCACTTTCGGCGACAAGCATGTGCGTCTCGCGGGTTGGCGCCCGGAGGTCTATTCGGCGAAGGGTTCGCACGGTTCCTATCCAGGGACGGGCGTGCACGTGTACCGCGAACTGCCCAACGGCGACAACCTCAGCGATGTCACAGGGGCCGGGATCGCCTGGGACACAGCTCCGGCGCTGGTCCCGTTCGCTTGGCAGCCCCGGGGCACCTACGCCGGGCCGCTGTCCTGGCTCAATCTGACCAGTCGCTGGGGCAATCCGAAGTCAGGTTGCGAGATCTCGGGACCGATCTCCGGGGAATGCGTGCTCGATGACGGGCCTGAGGGGCCCATGCTCAAGGACTACTCGCAACCGCCTCTCCGGCAGCTGGAATGAGGCTGTCCCGCCGCTGGCGGGTCGGCCGATGACGCCGCGACCGGCTCGCGGCCACGCGGGCTGAGTCCGGCTCGCGAAGGAAATCTTGCACAGCGGGACCGGGTTCAGTCGGCGTGGGAGGCGACCGAACCCGGTCCTGCTGGGTGGAAACCTTGGGGCTGCAGGGGATTCGGCCTTCCGCCACCAGTGGCGGCGGCTGCCGCCGGGACAACGCTGTGGCTGATGCTGGAGTGGACTCCCAGAGCCAAGCTCTGTGGTGTGCACGAGTAGCAGAGGCATGGTGCCGCTGGCAAGGAGCTTGGGGTGCAATTTTTGGGCAGTCTTGTCGCGGCGTACCCAACGTCTTCCTACCCAATCTCTTATCTCGTTCGGCTTCCGCCGGTGAATTCGCTGCCGATAGCATTGGCCTCAGTCTTAGCGGCACACTTTGTTGGTGTGGGCGAACTCCGCGTCGGAGCGCCATGATGGGCAGGCAGGTGGATGACCGATGATGGGTGGACCGGAACGGCCAGACTCGCAAGTCGACGTCCGAAAGGATGCTTTGCGTCAGGATGCGCTGCGGCTGCTGGAAAACTGGAAGCAGCGGGTTCGAAATTATCAAGCGGGGCTTCTTCAGGGCTTCCTAGAGCAGCAAAGTGAAGTGAATCCGGAGATTGGTAAAGGCTGGCACCACGAGCGGGGACAAGAGGGTAATAGCGGCACGATCGTTGTGGAAACCTGGCTTCAGAACAGGCTCACGGACGTCGACGACGACTTACGTCGGAAATACGTCGCTTTTCGGGCGGATTTGCGCGACGCCGGGCCCCCGACACTCGTCGACGTTCTTTCAGTGGAATCGGCCATTTGGTCGGACGAGAATCACGCCAGGTTCTTGAACCTCCTCCGGGGTCGAGTGGCCGCTCCCCCTACGCCTAACGACCTCGAGAACCAGATCGAGTCGCTGGTCCAGGAGGTGCTCGCGGTGAAATCGCCGCGACGACCCCGGCGGCCGCCTCCTGAGCCACCGTCAAGGATTGGCAAGGATGCGGAACGGCGTGGAGAGAATATTTCGGCCGGCGGGCAGGGGGCCCCGGGTGGCCTCGTGCCGCCCCAGCGCCCACCGCGACGGGATCTGGATAAGGGCAAAGATAGGGAACCCCTCGGCGGTTTTGAGCCGATTGTTCCGCCACCGGTCCCCTACTGGCCGCCGAGGCCCGTGCAGGCACCACCCTCGGTGCCACCGAAACGGCGTGGAGAGGATAAGGGCAAAGAGAGGGAACCCCTCGGCGGTTTTGAGCCGATTGTTCCACCACCGGTCCCCTACTGGCCACCGAGGCCCCCGCAGGCACCACCCTCGGTGCCACCGAAACGACGGCTCAGGGGCGATCTTCGGTCGCGATGGATCGACTTGGCCAGCGCGGGAGTAAAAGCCGAGTTGAAGCAGGTGCTCGGCTGCGCCGGAGGCAGGCAGGGTGGCACCGGCCAGGTCGGATTCGACAACGGTGTGGTTCGGGTCTGCCCTGCGGCTCTGCTTGACTCACCGGAGAAGATGCACGTAGAGCTGGTCACTGGCGAGAGAGTTCGAGCCGAATGTCGGGTGATCAGGGACTCCTCGATCCAATACGCGTTGCGCTATCGGCGGCATGGGCGTGCTCGGAGTAGTAGGTTCGACCTGTCGGCGATTTCCCGTTACACGCTGGTCGACCTCAACTGCACAGTGTCGTTCCTGCGTTGTACGTACTGGATTCCCGAGATTGGGCAGTACCTGTTCGCCGCGAGTGGCGTGCAGTATTTCGGCCTGAGTGATCTGAGGGTCGCGGTCGTCGCGACCAGAGTCATCCAAGCGTCCAAGTTTCTGCAGTCGCTCACGCTGACGTTCGATTCTCAGATGACCGAGACGCAGACGCAGACCGTGGACATTGCCTGGGACTCGCAGAAGACGATGGTCGGGCAGGATGAACCGTCAGGGAAAAGCGGAAACTTCACGCTGAATCCTCAGACAACCGGGCTTTCCCTTGACGAGCGGTCCACGGCCTACTTCACGGTGACTCGAAGCGGTGCGTAACGTCATACGGCAATCAGGCATCTTCAATCAGGATGGACGCGGCAGGCCAAAGTAGGTTTCAGTCGCCTTGTCTTCGGCCACCAGTCGCCCGTTGGTGTTGATCCTGATCTGGCCGTTCGTGGCGATCTGGTCGGAATTCAAGAGCTGGCCGACGCAGCTCCAGCGGATGAAGTAGATAATTGCGCCATCCGTGTCACGTCGAATATGTAGGGAAAGACGAAGGTTTGCCACGTCGCCGGGAATCTTCTTGAATTGCGTTCCCAGCGTGAGGCTGATGTCCGCGAATCGCCTTGGCGACACGAGTTCGAGTTGCCTGATATCGACGTGGTCGGCCAGCATTACGTAGTAGGCCTGTCGATCGAAAGTCAGCGTGAAATCTGCCTTGATGAGAGTGATCTCATGTCTTGGTATGGGAGTGAGGATGTAGGAACGGACCCATTTTTTTACCTCGAAGGTCAGATTGATGGCGATATGCAGGGCCGACGCCTGATCTGCTGCGGCGGTGCCCGTGTATCTTTCATTGAAGGCCAGGTATTCGATCGGAATCTGCTCCGGCGGACTGACAGAGTTGAAACCGTAGACGAAGAAGCGGTCCCCGTCACCAAGCGTGACACCCTCTGTTGTGCCGCTGAGCGGCTGCTCCTGTGGTGCTCGAATGCTCAGCAGGATTTCACGGATGAACCTCTTTTCGGCGGCAGGGAGGACAATATCCGATCGGCTGGGTAATTCGGGTTCACCCTGTTCTTCGTGAGATTCTCGCTCATCCTCAGTACCCTTTTCCTTCGGGCGCCGGCCCGCTGGCGGACCGTGGGCGAGCAACCTCTGGATTGTCTCGCCCACGGCCGCCTCGGCGCGCTCGGCCAGCTCCTCCGGTGAGGTTGGCGCAGTTCTTGTGGTGAGCCTGCCGAGCAGTAGGCTGGTGGCCTGGTCCGGCCGCTCCTGAGCGGTGGGATTCTGCACGATCGCCAGGACGTCAACTAAATTGAGCCCAGGGTGGTCCTGCCAGGTGCTGAGCACCCGTTGGAGGAAAGCGGTGAGCCGCGCCTCGAGTTCGGTGGCGTTCTCACGCTGGATGGTGGCTGGTTCGCTGTTATCGGTATTGCGGCCATTCATTGGCTTGTCCTCTCTTTCTTGAGTACGGTAGAGCCGGTGAAGGTTGAATATGTGCCCGGATTGGCCAGGTGTGGATGGTCTCGTCCGCACGTCGCGCAGGTGTGGCACCGGCGCGACGTGCGGACGACAACTCCAAGATGATCACGGGAATATTTACCCGAGGTATTTCGCGTATTCCTTGTAGTCGATCCTCTTGTCCCCGTTCTCGTCCGCCAGCTGGACGATCTTGGCCACGTTTTCTGCGCTGACCTTGGGGTTCTTCTGGAGGTTTGCCTTCAGTTCGGCTGCAGTGATGTAGCCGTCGTTGTCGCTGTCGAGCTCTTTGAAATTGCGTTCGGTTGCTTCTTTGTCCCTCATGAGTGTCCCTTTGCTCGCGGGTGGGTGTACCAAGAACTCGCGGACTGATCGTCCGTGTGTCCGCAAGCCACCGAGGCGGCCGGCTTCTAGCGTTTCCAATTTTACGCCGCGGACCGGGAATTAGCCGAGTAGTACCAATGCCTCTTTGGGCAAGAGCGCCTGCCCGAATTCGTGGCTGGCACGTACCTTGTCCGTTGTCTGGTCGGGGCAGATGGTGCAGGTAATCAGTCGACTGCTGACTTCCGGAGATCGAACCAACGAGCGCGACCGGTGTACCAAAGGAGGGCCGATGGGCAGGCGATCTCGCGTACGCGGACGATGGTGGGTGCTCGGCCTCGTCGTCGTGCTCGTGTCGGGCCTGCTGGTGGTCGTGGGGGCTCCGGTGTCGGCGCAGCTGGTACTGGGCCGAACTGAACGGATTTCCGTTACCGACACCGGAGCCGAGGCGGCCCAGGGCTCGTTCGAGCCATCGGTTTCGGCCAATGGACGCTATGTCGCTTTCACGACCGCCGCATCGCTGGACCCGTTGGATGGCAACGACACGGACCTGGATGTCTATGTACGGGACCGGGTCACCGGAAAGACCGTCATGCTTTCCCGCGGCCAGGTGACCGACGAGATCCTCGCCCACGGCGTCGGCGGCCCGGCGGCGTCCCTGCACGTCGCCTCGTTCGCGCCCGGTGTCTCGCGTCGCGAGCAGCCGTTCGGCCGAGCGCGGCCGGCACCCGGGGCACTGGTTGTCACCAAGCTCAGCGAGATACAGCCGGATGGCGAATCGCACAGCCCGTCGATCTCGGCTGACGGACGTTACGTGGCGTTTCAGACGAAGGCCTCGAACATCACGACGGCTGACCGGGACCCCTCCGATGACGTCATCGTGGTGGACCGGGACCCCAACGGCGACGGCGTCTTCGACGAGCGGACCCCCGCGGGTTTCGTCGACTACAGCTACGTGACCGTGGGACGCCGGGACTACACCCCTCTTGGGACACGGTTGTTCACCGGTACTCACCCCAGCATCTCCGCTGACGGCACGGTTGTGTCCTGGGTTCAGGTCCTCGAGAAGCCGACGTTCCGGCAGGCGCGACGACAGGCGCCCGTGGCCCAGGACGGTGTCGCGCTGGCGGGGACGGTGGTCGCGACCGTGCTCCGCAAAGGTGACGGCGGTCGGCTCGACCAGCCTGGAGTCGATCAACAATATCTCGACGTCACCGTCGGACCACCTGGGTACGACGTCCTGAGTTCAGGCGAACCGGCGGTTTCCGCGGACGGCCGGACGGTGGTGGCCACCGCCCAACTGCGCGCGAACGGCGCTGTGGCCACCGACCTCGCCATCATCGCGGTGACGGTGCCGGACCGACGGGCGTCGAGGGTGGACGTCATGGCTGACGGCTCGCCGGTATCGGGTCCGGTTGGCGAGCCGGCAGTGTCGGGCAACGGCCGCATGATCGCCTTCAAGTGGTTCAACCCGGCGACGGCCCAGCCCGAGGTGCTCGTCGTCGACCGCGACCCGGACGGAAATGGCAGGCTCAGTGCGGCCGGTAGCGCCGAGCCGTCTTCCCTGCGGGTCGCGTCCAGAAACGTGCTGGGGCAACCGGGTGGCGGGCTGTCACCCGCGCTCTCGGCGGACGGCCGCTACCTGGCGTTCGTCACCTTTGGCCGGTCGATGCACAACGGGATTGACGCCACGGACAACCGTGGTGGCTGTGTGGCCCCGAATTCGACTTCCGTGTGCGACATCGTCGTCCGGGATCTCGTCACTGATGGTGATCGCGAGCGGCTCGGACTCGACCGCCTGCCCGCGGAACTCGCTTCGCCGAGCCTTCGTCACGACTGCGCACCGCAACTGCCTGCCGACTCGGTGTGCGAAGCGGGGGCTGACAGCGCTGGGCCCGCGCTCTCGGCCTCAGGCGATGCCGTGGCCTACGCCTCTGCCGCGGCCGACCTGGTGACCGCGGACAACAACCAGGTGAGCGACGTCTTCGTGCGTCAGTTCAGCCCCACGATGACCTCCGCGCCCACTTCGGTCGACTTCGGCACGGTGAACCTGGATAAGGAGCAGCTGGCAACCGTGGCCTTCGATCACGGGGGATTCGGCCCGCTGGCTGTCGGAACGGTGTCGATCACCGGACCGGCCGCGCAGGATTTCGACGTGTTTCCCGGTGAGACCTGCGCGGGGAGGACGTTCCACGTCACCGGCACCTGCGTGGTGTCGGTTCGCTTCAAGCCCACTGGCACTGGGGTGCGCACGGCGTTGCTGCAGCTGACCACCCCCGCCGGAATTCTCCTCGCCGCCGCGTCGCTCACCGGCGCTGGTGACATCGAGAAGACAGTGCTGCCGGTCTTTGACATCGGCGTCGATCAGGACGTGTTGTCCTTCGGCGATCGCGCGGCACTGACGACCAGCCCGTCGCAGGCGGTGGTGGTGCGCAACCTCGGCACGGCACCGTTGACCGTCGCGGACGTCGGGCTTCAGGCTGATCCAGGCATTCCGGCCGTGACCTTTCCCGGCGACTACACAATCTCGGCCGCCGGCTGCCGGGGGCGCACGCTGGCCGTTGGCACCTCGTGTGTCATCACGGTCTCCCAAACGCCGCGGGGAACCGGTAGCCGGCCCGCTGTCCTCGTCGTGACCAGCAACGCGAGCACTGGCGCCAGGCTCATCCGCCTGGACGGCAGCGGGACGGCCCCAATCCTTGAGGTCAACCCCACAGTGGTGCGGGATGGCGGTGTCACCACGATCAGGGGCAAGGGCTTTCCGCCGGCGCAGGTGATCATGGTGAGCGCCGTCGGCGTGGCCGGTGGCTACACCGTCACCACCGACGGTCAGGGCACGTTCGCCGTGGCGTACGTCGTTTTTCCGAACGCGGAGTCCGGCATCCGCCGGGTCGACGCGAGCTTCGCGGGCGTGAGTCCGCCGATCGCCGCGGGCGCGGAGATCCTGGTTGTTCCCGGGTCGGTGGCGCCGCCGGACTTCACTCAGCGAAGATAGGAGGGTAGTCAATGTATTCGGGAAATAGTGGGAAGGCTGAATCAGAGTCTTCCATAGGCGGTTTGGACTCCGGGGTTGGCGAGCGGCTGCGTGAACTCGGTGGGCGTCGTGGAAATGCTGCTTGAACAGCTTGTTCGGCCAGATGTTCCGGCGGGGCCGGACGAACTCGACGATAGGGCGAAGGTGGCCGTGGCTCGCACCGTCGAGTCGCTGCGGCGTCGTGGTTCGAATTCCGATCGGCACTTGGAGGAGAAGGAAAAGGAGACCGAGGAGGGTGAACCTGATGGCGACCCGGATCTCGAACCTGAGCGTGTCCATCCGCCGGGCGAGATCATGGCTCTTGCCAACAGGGAAATGATCCCCAGTATTATGGATTCAGTTTTGGTATCGCGCGACCAGGCGGTCAGTGGAACCGCAGGAGGATTTTTACTTTCCGGAGACGCGAATTTCCAGATCTTGGGGTTCAACTCCGTCAGTTCGCCGAGACAGATTCCGATTGAGTACGACGCACCCGGCGGCCGATACACCTGCATGGCTCGCGGCTATTCGGAATCGAAGATTGTAATCAATCACCCCCTGAACTTCCGTGTTGTTATGCACGTAGGTCAGTCTGAGCTGGTCGAATTGGTACGTGTCGATTTCGAATTGCAGTACGAACTTGAGGACTGCATCGTCGAGCGGGCGAATCATGGTGATCTTGTCTATCGGGTCCTTGACGGAGTCAAGCGATTCGACAACCTCTCACTTGTGCTGAAGAAGGAATACAAGCGTTTTAAGGCTGACCAGATACGCCTGGAACTATCTGTGCACGTAGCTCCTGGGTCGTTGTGCACTATCCGATGGAGATTTAGCGGTCTGATTTTCCTAGTCTTAGGCGAAATGAGTAGGGTGATCGATGACAAGGGTGAGATTGAGGTCAGTGCCCGCAGGAGTCTGTACACTGTGGATGCTCTTACAGAAAAGTACTTCGGACTCTATCTTATTTGTCTTGACGGTGTGACGACTGAATAGGTGTCTGATGGGAAAATTGGCAGCCAAGTTGGGCGATCGGGTTCGCGGCACGGACGTTCACGTCGTTCTTGTCCAGGCGGGCAGTGGCACCGTCCCAAGGCCCACGTCGATGGTGTTCGATGGTGTGATCATGACGGGGTGCGTTGCTACGGTCCTGATCTGCGGCAAAGCGGCGGCGGTGGTGGGCAGCGTCGCGGTGAACACTCCGCCACACGTGCCGACCGGCGGAAACTTCCAGACGCCGCCGACGAATCAGGGCATGGTGATGATGGGCAGCGGCACTGTCCTCATCGGGGGCCGCCCGGCCGCACGTGCCGATGACAAGGTGCTCACCTGCAACGATCCCGCACCTGCGCCCAACGGGATGATCGTCGTGCCTGCCTGCACGGTGATGATCGGCGGCTGACGGGTGCTACCGGTAAGAACCTGGTAGTGACCTGAGAGATGCCCACGGATGTGCAAGAAATTGCTGGAAAGAAAGGTGTCGTGCCATGGCTACCTACGGAGAACCTCTGAGCTCGGGCGTAATGCGCAAATATCTCACTGGCGAAGATGACAGTGGCGACCAAGGCTGGCAGCCACAGCCACAGCCACAGCCACATCCGGCGGTGGCACCGGCGAATGGCGACACCGACACCGACACCGACACCGACACCGACACTGACACCGACACCGACGGCACGGGATCGGACTACGATGACGACACATCGTCAGACGACGAGAGCGCGCCTTCGGCCGAGGAGGAGGCTTGGTTAAGAATGGTTTTCGCGCCAAGGCGCCCGTGATTTGTCGAGAAGAGCGGCGCGAATTCGGCTGTTTTCAGGAGGGGAAGTACATTTCGCGGTTGTAGTTGTAGAGGTTCGCGAGTTCGTCCGCCAGAATGTCGTGCTGGTTGCACCACGGGTAGACGTCATGCAGCTCGTCGAGCGGTACCCACCTGGACTCGTCGTAGACCAGTCGGTTCGGGCGGGGCTCCCCGGCCTCCATGTTGATGGTGGTCCCGTTGTCGATCCCGCACCGCAGCAGGCGAATGTTCGCCGGAACGGACTCGCCGTTCTCCACCCGCCAGGTGCTCATCCACCGATCATTGAGGATGCGTTCCGCCCGAAAACCAAGGAACATGCTGAACTCGACGGCGAACACGCGCCGCAGGGTCGCCTGCTCGTCCTCGTCAGGCGCCATCTCGTCGCCGGGAATTTCCCACCGTGCCGGGGCATACGACGACGATATCCGTTTGGCGAGCAGCAGTCTGCCGTCATTGATGATGGCCGCGCCGATCACCAGGTGCTCACTCATGCGGATTCCACTCCCATGTCTACCTTCTTGAGACTGTGTTCAGGCACCCGCCTGCCGCACTGTGCCAGCGCAGGGCGTCGCCGGTTCCATTCCTGGAAGTCTGCTCTCCACCGTCGCGCGATCTCAAGCCTGGAAGCGACCGAAACGCCGTGTTGACCGCTGTTTTGCCCCAGCGGGCCATCGACGGCACGGGGTTGGCCCAGACGGGCAGGCGCGGGCGTGGACAGCAGGGCCAACAGGGCAAATGTCCGTGTCCTGGGCCGTTCCCCGTTGTCGGTATTCCAGGATCCACCGCACGGAACATACTCGCGCTATGGGTGCAGAGATTGTCTTTGACGTGCATGACCTCGTGGTCGAGCCGGGCGAAACGGCCTCGTGTGATGTTCTGGTCGTCAACTCCGGTGAGGTGGTCGATCAGTTCACCCTGCACGTGATCGGGGAGGTCCATGACTGGGCGGTGGTCGACCCGCCGATTGTCAACCTCTTGCCGGGTGACGAGAGCACGGCCCGCGTGACGTTCCGGCCGCCCCGCTCATCGGAGGTCCTCGCCGGGCGAGTGCCGTTCGCCGTTCGGGCCGAGTCTCGCGAGGACCCGCACGCGTCCGCGGTCGAAGAGGGCGAGATCGAGGTTGGTGCTTTCACCGAGGTGGTGGCCGAGCTGGTGCCCGCCATCCGACGTGGCCGCCGCCGTGCGAGATACAAGCTCGTTGTGGACAACAACGGAAACCACGACCAGCCCATCGAGATCGTCGGCATCGACCAGGAGGACCAGCTGCGGATCCTCCTGGATTCGCCGACCCTGCGCACCAAACCTGGGACCGCGACGATCGTCAAGGCCAAGGTGGCTCCGTACAAGCGTTTTCTTCGCGGCGAGGCCAAGACTCACCCGTTCCAGTTGTTCGTTCAGCCCGTTACCGAGCACTCCGAGGCCCCGCCGCCCGTCACCGTCGACGGGGTGATGATCCAAACGCAGCTACTGCCCAAGGGGTTGCTCAAGGCGGCGCTGATCGCGACCGCCGCCATCGTGGCGCTCGCCGTCCTGTGGTTCGCGCTGCTCAAACCGACCGTGCAGACTGTCGCCAGTGAACAAGCGGCCGCGGCGGCGTCGCGCGCTGACCAAGCGGCTGATCGCGCCAACAAGGCTGCGGGCGAGGCTTCCGGGGGAGCGCCGGGCGGCGCCAAGAATCCGGCGAGTACCGGTGCCTCCGACAGCGCGAACGGCGGCCAGAGCAAGACAACGGGTCAAGGTTCGCCTGCTCCCCAACCGAGCGCGCCCGCGCCGACTCCGACGAGCTTCCGCATCGAAGCGTCGGCGAACGCGGTGAGCGACGGCTTCTTCAAGCCCTTCAGCTACATCGCACCTGACGGCCAGGCACTCGACATCACCGATCTCGTTCTGCAGAACCCGCGCGGAGACTCCGGATTTCTCCGTATCGCGCTCAACGACTCAGTGATCCTCGAGGTGGGTCTCGCCAACTTCAGGGATCTCGACTACCACTACCTCGTCCCGCTGGGTCTTCAGCCGGGCAAGCCGCTCGTCCTGCTGGTCAACTGCGTGACTCCTGGATCAGGCTCGGCGCAATGCACGCCGTCCGCCTCGTTCTCCGGCAGGTTGACGAAGAAGTAGTCAGTCCGCCCTCCCGGGGTTCCAGGTCTTGCGAAGCTCGAGACGGGACGCGATGCCGAGTTTCGCGTAGACGTTGCTCAGGTGGTATTCGACCGTTTTCGAGGTCACGTAAAGCTCCTTGGCGATCTCACTGTTGGTCAGTTCCCGGCACACCAGGTGACAGACCTGTTCCTCCCGTTCGGTGAGATCGGGCAGGTGCCTTGCGGAGCGCTTCTTGGTTTGCCGGACGTTCGATATGCCGAGGCTGTGGTCCACCCGGCGAATGAACGGATGTGCGGAAAGCAGGCCGTATCGATCCCGGGCCCGGCGCAGCCAGCGAACCGCCTCGCGGCGATTTCCGGTCGCCGACAGCAGCAAGCCGAACTCGTGTTCGAGCATTGCCCTGGCGAAGGGCAGTACCGGCTGGTCGCCACTTTCCAGACGTCGCCGGTAGATGGCCAGCGCGTCATCGAGGTTCCCGTGCTCGCGGGCCAGTGCTGCCTGGAGCCTGCTCAGCGTGTCTTCGAAGTGTTCGGTATCGCGTGTCGCGTTCTGTAGCCGGAGCAGCTGCTGCTCGGCCGCATCCAGGTCGCCCACGCCGATGAGTGCCTCGACAGCGAGTGGTCGCCACCAGGTCAGCCACCAAGTGTGGGTCGAATCGGCCGTGTCCTGGTCGGTGGCCAGCAGCGGCCTCAATGAATTCGCCATCTCGGCATGGTCCCCACGAGCTTGGGCGAGTACCGCACCGGCGATCGCGGCGTAGCGAACGTCCTGCGGAGTGCCGATCTTCACTGCCCAGCGACGCGCGGCCGTCACATGGCCGGAGGCCACCTGCCAGTCACCACGCCCGGCGGGGACCAGGGTGGCGGCCATGTGTGTCAGGGTGTAGGTCTGCGGCTGCTCGAACGTCGACTGGATGGACAGCGCCTGGTGCACGGTGATCGCGGCGTCGTTCCAGTTGCCGAGTGCGTGCTGTGCCGCGGCGAGGTAGGAATGCGGCGTCGGCCCGAACAGCGTGCTCGCACCGGCCCGCTGATGGACGATGGCGTTGGTCAGGTCGTCCACCCCCGAGCCGTAGTGACCGAGCATGACGTGCAGGGAGCCACGGCAAGCCAGGCCCTCCACGTCCTCCCTGGATACCGCGGACCCCAGTGCTGGAAGGTAGTCCAGCTCGGCCAGGCCGGCGGACATCCCGTCCAGGCGGCTTCGTGCGACCGCACGGATCATGCGCACGAAATCCTCCATTCTGGCGTGGAGCGCGCCCGTCGACAGTGCGATCGAAGCTGCCCGAAGCGCCTCTTCGTCGCGGCCGCTCCACACATGTAGCGCGGCCAGCGCGCCTGACGCCGTGCTCGTGATCCAGTCCGGCACCCTTGTCCCTGCCGCGGCGCGAAGCAGCCGTTCTTCGGCGACCGGCAACTCGCCGGTGCCGAGCAGGGCGGTCAGCCCGAGGGCACAGTCGCGCAGCGGTGTGTCACTGCACCGCCGCATCTCGGGCTGGATGCTCACGGCCCAGCCGGGAAGAGACGTCAGCAACGACTGAACACAGGCGGTCAGCAACCTGGGCTCGTAGTCGTCGCGGGACTCGGACAACTCGGCGGCCCAGTACAGGTACCTCGCGGCCACATCGTGTGTTCCGGATCCGGTTGCCTCGGCGGCGGCCAGTTCGAGCTTTCGCGCGAGCGGTCCATCGGTGGTCTGCGCCGCGGCTACCCGGTGCGCCCACGCCGTGCCGCTGTCGACCAGGTGCGCCGCGGTGGCGTGCAGCTCGGCGCGGCGAACGGGGTCGAGTGCTTCGTACACGGCGTCGCGGTGCAGGCTGTGGCGCATGGCCACTGGGTTCGCCGCCTCGTTGGGCCACCATTGGACGATACCCACCTCCAGCGCGGGCGCCAGAGCTTCGTTCGGGTTGTCGACGGACGCGAGCTGCGCGACGCGGGCCAGGGAACAACGGGTGTTGAGCACGGCGAGGGCTTCCACCAACCGGCGGGTGGGATCGGGCAGCTGGTGGAGGATCCGGCCGAGCGCCGCGGCCAGTGACTGGGGTACCGGCAGGCTCTTCCCCGTGGCGATCAGGTCGCGAGGAGTCGTCTCGGCCAGCAGCGCTCGAACGTACAACGGGTTCCCGCCGGTGTGGTCGCGCAGGCGTGCCGCTGCGGGAAGGGGCAGCCTGCTGCCGGTCGCCGAGGTCGCGGAGAGCGCCACGATGTCCTGGGTGGTTAAGCCGTGCAGGTGAATCGTCGCCGATTCGATGGTGGGTCTGCTCAGGTACTGGTCGACGACGTTCGGTTCGTCCTCGACGATCGGCGTGCGCACGATCAGGACAGTCAGCACCTGATCCGCCCAGAGCCTGCGAAGCTCGAAGCCCAACGCCTGCGCCGACGAGCGGTCCGTCCACTGCGCGTCGTCCACCACGATGGCCAGTGGCCGGTCCGCCTGGAGCGTGCTGATCAGGTCCAGCAGCTCGGTGCCGATCGCGAAGGGAATGGCCGTCTGGGGCCGGCTCCGGTCGAGGAGCTTGAAAGTGCGGATGAGCTGCCGATCTACGCGCGACAGCAGCTGGTCGATCAAACCATAGTTGAGCGTCGATTCACCCGGATCGCCGCTCGCCACGAGTACCTGGAAGTTGTCAAGGCCTGCCAGGAAGTGTTTGACCAGGTAGGTCTTGCCGATTCCTGCCTCGCCCTCGACTCGGACGAGTTGGGGACTGCCCGCGACGGCCTTCTCCGCACTCGCGTTGAGTTGCCCGGTCTCGGCGGTTCGTCCGACGATCCCTTCGCGATTGGCAGGTTGACTGGCCTCGATGACACGCACGGGGTGTCGCCTCCGCTCCCTCATCCCCGATCACGTCCGGACGCCTTGGCCTCCCATCTAAAGTCGGTTCTCGTCAATCGGTGACCACTTTTCGTTCCTGTTCGTCGATCTGTCGCAGCATTTGGACCAGTGTGTCGGACAAATGGAGTATTGCTTCGATGCTGGCCCAAGGTCAATGGACGGGACCTTACAAAGAGTGCCATTTCGGGCGCACGGTCGATAGCGCTGCGTGACACGATGACCTCGACGCGACCAAGCCGTGGTCGTTTCGTGCGTGCCCCTGAAGGCCACCATGACAGCGTTAGACGCCGTGAAGGCTCCCATCAGGGCATACGGCAAGTTCCGGACGCCTTCTCAGTGACCATCACTCCCCGAGTCGGGTCGCTCGGCCCGACCGTCTGACGGAAGCTTGCGGGCGTCACTGTTCACGTGTTCGCGAACCTGTGTGTCGATGGGGCCGCTCGCCGGCGCGTTCGCGGGCGCGGGAACCGTGCCGGCGACGCCGAGCTCGATCCGGCGGGCGGGCGGCGTGAGGTCCGTGATCACCGACGGCACGACCGCCACGGTGATGACAAGATCCACCCCGGCCCGCGGCGGTATGTCCAATGCGGACCAGAGATCGGTTCCGGCGCACGGCAACGCGGGATTCGCCACCGCGACGGTAACGGGAAAGCCGGTCGATGCGAGTGCCTCGGGCAGATACGGCGCCTGGATCGTCTCGTGGGCCGCCAGTATCGCCAACGCCGAGCCCAGCAGGCTGTGTTCCTGATCGATGTCCGTGGCCCAGGCGGTCAGCAGATAGCAGCTTCGATACTCGCGGGGCGCCTGTTCGCGGGCGACCAGACGGCCCGCGCCGTCGCGACGCTCGATCCAGCTGCCCAGCCGGACTTTCGCGTCGTCCCTTATCTGGTGCAGGAACAAGTTGAGGGCCGGTGCCGTGCGCTCGTGCCGTGCCCAAGCCGGCGACGGCGTGTCGAAACTGATCTCGGTGCCGGCCGGCATCGACGAGATCAGCAACGAGCGCAGGGCCGAATCGAGGTGATGGAACACAGTGTCAGTCTCGGTGCCGTGGCCGGCACCGAGACAGGGCGCGGCGGACAAGACCTGAGGCCTTGACGCTGCCTGATGGGGCACCCGGGTGTGCGCGTCGTCTCGGCCGTCGGGCCGTCTCCCCGGCCTCGCGCTAATGCGACAGTGAGGACTTCTCTATTCATCACTGCTGGGAGGGCACATGCCGACATACCTGTCACCCGGCGTCTACATGGAGGAAGTCTCGTCGGGGTCCAAGCCCATCGAGGGCGCGGGAACGGCGCTGGCCGCCTTTGTGGGATTCGCCGAGAACGGGCCGGTCAACGATCCGGTCCTGGTGACGAACTGGGAGCAGTTCGTCGCGACCTTCGGCGGGCCGGTCGATGGCGGGTACCTCGCGCACTCGGTGTACGGGTACTTCCTCAACGGAGGCGGCTCGGCCTACGTGGTGCGGGTCGGCGCCGACGGCTCTGCCGAAGTCAAGTCGGGTAAGGCACTGGACAACGGCACCGTGCCCGCGGCGCGGGCCGAACTGCCCGTGGCGGGCTCCGGCAAGCCGATCGTGGTGCGCGCTCTCGAAGCGGGCTCTGCGGGCAACGCCGTGCGGGTCGAGGTGCGGGACGCCTCCGAACCTGGGCCGGACGTCTTCAAGCTCGTGGTCAGCAAGGACGACCAGGAAGAGGTCTACGACAACGTCACGACGAAACGTGGGCAGTCCAATGTCCTCACCGCGGTGAAGCAGTCCAAGCTGATCGCGCTCGAGGAAGTGCGCGGTGACGACGCCAAGACCGGCACGCTCACCGCGCCGGTGAAGGGCGAGGTCCTCCTCAGCGGGGGCGCCGATCCCGCGCCGCGCCGGATCTCGCCGGAGGACTACGTCGGTGACGCGGCCGACCGCACCGGTTTCTCCGGGCTGGAGGCGATCGACGACGTCACGATGGTGTGCGTCCCCGACCTGATGGCGGCGTACGAGTCGAAGATGATCGACGACGACGGCCTCAAAGCCGTGCAGCTGGCGATGATCGCGCACTGCGAGCTGATGGCCGACCGCGTCGCGATCCTGGACCCGCCACCGAACCTGCGGCCACAGCGGATGAAGGAGTGGCGCAACGACATCGCGGGCTACGACTCCAAGTACGCCACGGTGTACTGGCCCTGGGTCAAGGTGATGGACCCGCGCAGCGGCAAACCGGTGTTCATCCCGCCGAGCGGCCACATCGCGGGCGTCTGGGCGCGCAACGACAGCACCCGCGGTGTCTACAAAGCACCGGCGAACGAAGTGGTCCGTGGTGTGATCGACCTGCAGTCCGGTCTGACGCGCGGCGAGCACGACCAGCTCAACCCGATCGGGGTCAACTGCATCCGCACCTTCCCCGGCCAGGGCATCCGGGTGTGGGGGGCGCGGACGCTGTCCAGTGATCCGGAATGGCGCTACCTCAACGTACGGCGGCTGTTCAACTTCGTCGAGAAGTCCATCCTGACGAGCACGAACTGGGTGGTCTTCGAGCCGAACGACCGATTCCTCTGGGATTCGGTGCGCCGTACGATCGAGGCGTTCCTGCGGCGGATCTGGCGTAGTGGAGCCCTGTTCGGCGAGTCACCGGCGCAGGCTTTCTTCGTGAAGTGCGACGCGGACAACAATCCCGAGGAGAACCGGGACGCGGGTATTCTCACGATCGACATCGGAATCGCACCGGTCAAGCCTGCCGAGTTCGTGGTCTTCCGGCTTTCCCAGTTCTCCGAGGGGGCTGAGCTCGCCGAATGATCGCCAGCAAGATGAATCGGAGCACCTGATGTCGCACTCGCCAGGTGAACCTCTCGGCCAGACCATGGTGGTGGCCAGTGCCGTGCGGTTCATGATCTTCGTTCCCATCTGGTCGACTGGCATCGGATTTTCCAAACTGAGCGGTTTCAACTCGACGGTGGAGACTCAGGAGTATTCCTACAACAGTTTCCTCGGTAACAACCATTCAAAACAGTTCGGTCGCACCAAACCGCCTTCGCTCACGCTGGAGCGGGCGCTGGACCGCGCCGGGTTCCTGCAGCTGTTCTCCTGGCACGCGCTCGCCCGGCAGAACTCACCGGCGGCGAAAATGATCGCGACCTTCGAGATCATGGACGCCGGTGGCGGGACAATGATCGCCTGCATGCTGGACAACGCGTGGTGTTCGAAACTCGAACTGGATCCGGCGCAGGCGGGCGGCGGAACCGTGGTCTCCATGCGGGCGACGATCGAATGTGACGCGATACGACCGACGTGACCGTGCCCGATAGGGAAAGCAAGTGTTCCCCGTGAACGGCCTCGCGGAGAATTGCTGAAGCCAACCGAGCCGCGAGAAAATTGGATCGAAACGGAAGGGAGGACCGCCATGCCCGGTCCGAACGAACAGGGTCAGGTCATCAGTGCGGCGAGATTCCGTCTCGAGTTGCCAGGACATGGCGCGCTGGCCCTGTCCGAGGTCAGCGGCATCAAATCCACAGTCGGCACGATCGAGTACATCTACAACGACGACAAGGGCCAAACCCGGCACACGAAGCAGTTCGGCAAGACCGATCCCCCCTCCGTGACGGTGAAGCGCGGTTTGGACTTGGAGGGAAACGACGTGTTGCTGAGGTGGCACGGGTTCGCCAGGGACGGTGACCGGCTAAAGGCTGTCATCCAGTCCGTCAGCCTGGTGATCTCGGACGCCTCGGGCGCTGCGGCAAGCGAGGTGACCTACCTGCTGGAGAACGCCTGGTGCCAGGAACTGACCGTGAGCCCCATGAAAGCCGGCGACGGGCAGGTGTCCTACATCGAGGCCAAGATCACCTGCGATCGGATTCTGTCCGGCAGTGTCCAGTTCAAGTCGTCGTGATCCGCGATTGAACAGTGAGGAGGGTTGCATCGATGAGGCAAGCATCGCTGGTGACCGCGGGCTCGCAGGCGCCGCCACCGGCTAAACCGGCCGGGGAAATGCCCACGGAGTATCCGTTCGTGCTACCCCGCGGATACGTTGACGAAGACGGCGTCGTCCACCGCGACGGCGTGATGCGACTGGCCACCGCCCGCGACGAGATAGCACCGCAGTCGGATCCACGGGTGCGGGAGAACCCGGCGTTCCTGACCGTGCTGCTGCTGGCCAGTACGGTGACCAGATTGGGCTCCGCGCGCTCGGTCGACACCTACGTCATCGAGAGTCTCTTCGCCTCCGATCTGGCGTTCCTGCAGGACCTCTATCGCCGGATCAACCAGGCTGGCCATACCGAGGCCGACGTCGTCTGCCCGAACTGCGAACACGCTTTCTGCGTTGACGTGGCGGGTGAGGCACCGGGGGAATCCTGACGTACACGGCTGATCGGCTCTGGGAGGAAGTCGTGTACGTCGCCTATTACCTGCACTGGCCCTACCCGGACATCCTGGGCCTGGAGCATCCCACCCGGACCAGGGTGATCGACGAGATCGGGAAGATCCACGGACAGAGCGAATCGTGAGCAGTGAGGGAGGCAGGCCATGAAGCGGAGCTTTTGGCGGCGTCGCGGCCGTCAGGCGACCGGTGACCCCAGTGTCCCGCCCCCGGCCGGGGACCCGGTCCCTCCGCCGCTGCGAAGGGACTGGTCCCGCCTCCCCGTACTGTCCACGACCGGCCAGCGGCGCCCGCCGACGCTGGCGCCGATCCTTCGGCCGCCCGACGTCGCCGGGACCCGCGCGTTGCTGAAGCCGTTGCCGCCGCTGCGGCACCCGCCGATCACCGGCCAGGTGACCGGTCTCGCCCGGATAGCCCGAGCATCGGGTGCGGAGCGGGTCGGCGGGCGACACGTGCCGCTCGCACCGAGTCCCCCCGTTTCTCGGTCGGATCCGGGAGCGGCGCCGCCCGCGGGGATCATCACGGAGGCCGCCGAGATTCCCGCCCCCGTCCGGGCGGTACGGGCCTTGCCCGCTGTCGAACGTCCGCGCCACCCTGTCCCCGAGTTGACCCAAGCCATCGACGAGTACCTCGGCGAGCCGCGGGTATCGGATTTCCCCCACCGCAGCACGGCGAGGTACGACCGGCTCGTCGACTCCTGGCGGGTGCAGGCCAAGTCCGGCGCGGCGGCGCTCGATCTGGGCATGCTCGACGGATTCATCCAGGCCGACGGTGGCCTGGCCTCGACCGCGAGCGCACCGATGGGCGAGCCCGGCCCCGCGCCCGCACAGTCAGCCGATCGCACGGTTCTGCGGCACACTCTCGCCCAGAGCCGCAAGCTGGGGTTGCGCGCTCAGCGCGGCGAGGGCGGCGAGGGCGGCGCTGACGAAGCTGAAGCCGCCGAGCCGGAGCCTGAGGCCGACCCCGCCGAGGCCGTGGTTCCGGTCGTCGCTACCGAGACGAAAAGGACTGAACCGCAGTCAGCGCCGCCGTTTCCCGTTCCGGGGCCGGTCCGGCCGCCGTGTCCTGCCGAGAACCCACCTCCCGCACCGCGGCTTGGACTCGGGGAACCGCTCACCCACCCCCCGCGTCCCCGGCGCGCCGCCGAACCCGGGCCGTCGCCCGGCCCACGAGCCGCCGAGCCACCCCGCGCGAGCGGGTCGACTCCGAGCCTGCCGTCGGCACCGCTCCCGCCACCGTCCGGTGTGCGAACCCACCTTCCACCCAATGTGCCCGCCGCGCCGAGA